>NZ_JASCQN010000042.1:0-190079 GCF_030010475.1 Halomonas kalidii
GACTACTACCATATCCATCACCCCTACCAGGTCGACATGGCCGAGGGGCGCGCCACGCCCGAACAGATCCGTGGCTGGGTGGCCAACCGCTTCTACTACCAGGTGATGATTCCGCAGAAGGACGCCGCGCTGCTGGCCAACTGCCCCGACGCCGCCACCCGTCGGCGCTGGATCCAGCGGCTGCTCGACCACGACGGCCACGACGACGACGCCGGCGGCATCGAGGCCTGGCTGGCGCTGGGCGAGGCGGTGGGCCTGACCCGCGACGAGCTGTGGTCCCAGGAGCATGTGCTGCCGGGGGTGCGCTTTGCGGTGGACGCCTACGTCAACTTCGTGCGCCGTGCCAGTTGGCAGGAGGGGGCGATCTCCTCGTTGACCGAGCTGTTCGCCCCGAAGGCCCACCAGAGCCGGCTCGACACCTGGCCGATCCACTATCCATGGATCGACGAGGCCGGTTACGGCTACTTCCGCAAGCGGCTCAAGGAGGCGCGCCGCGACGTCGAGCACGGCCTGGAGGTGGCGCTGGCGGTGTGCACCACGGTCGAGACCCAGCGGCGGGCGCTGGAGATCCTGCAGTTCAAGCTCGACGTGCTGTGGTCGATGCTCGATGCCATGACGCTGGCCTACCAGCTCGGCCGGCCGCCCTACCACAGCGTCACCGACCGGCGCGTCCATCATCGGGGGCTGGCATGAACGCCGCGACCGTCTATCGGCTGAAACCCGGCTGGCGGCTGCAGTGGGAGGAGGCCCAGGGGCGCCATGTGCTGCTCTACCCGGAAGGGATGGTGCAACTCAACGACAGCGCCGGCGCCGTGCTCGGCCTGCTCGACGGTGAGCGTGATCTGGCCGCGGTGCTCGCGGTGCTGCGCCAACGCTACCCCGAGGCCGACGATGGCCTGGAGGGCGACGTCCACGACTTCGTCGCCGATGCCCTGCACCAGGGCTGGATTCGCGAGATGGAGGCGACATGAGTGCTCCCCGCATGACGCCTCGCGAGCACGCGGCCGGCGCCCCGCTATGGCTGCTCGCCGAGCTCACCTACCGCTGCCCGCTGCAGTGCCCCTACTGCTCCAACCCGCTGGATTTCGCCGCGCACCGCGGCGAACTCTCCACCGACGAGTGGTTCGAGGTAATGCGCCAGGCGCGCGCCATGGGCGCCGTGCAGCTGGGCTTCTCCGGCGGCGAGCCGCTGGTCCGTGACGACCTCGAGGCGCTGGTCGCCGAGGCCCGCCGTCTGGGCTTCTACAGCAACCTGATCACCTCGGGGCTGGGCCTCGACGAGGCGCGCATCGAGGCCCTGCGCGAGGCCGGCCTCGACCATATCCAGATCAGCCTGCAGGCCGCCGACGACGACCTGGCCGCGGCGCTGGCGGGGTCGCGCAGGGCCCATGCCAAGAAGCTGGCCATGGCGCGGGCGGTCAAGGCCGCCGGCTACCCCATGGTGCTCAACGTGGTGCTGCACCGCCACAACATCGACCAGATCGGGCGGCTGATCGCGCTCTGTGACGACCTTGGCGCCGACGCCGTGGAGCTCGCCAATTGCCAGCACTATGGCTGGGCGCAGCTCAATCGTGCCGGGCTGTTGCCCAGCCGCGCCCAGCTCGAGGTCGCCGAGGCCACCACCGCGCGCTGGCGCGAGCGCCTGGCCGAGCGCGGCCGCGACATGCGCCTGCTGTTCGTGGTGCCCGACTACCATGAAGACCGCCCCAAGGCGTGCATGGGGGGCTGGGGGTCGATCTTCATGACCGTGGCCCCCGACGGCACGGTACTGCCCTGCCATAGCGCCCGCGACCTGCCGATGCGGTTTCCCCGTGTCCACGAGCATTCGCTGGAGACGATCTGGTACCAGAGCGCCGCCTTCAACCGCTTCCGTGGCGATGCCTGGATGCCGGCCCCCTGCCGCGACTGCGACGAACGCCACCAGGACCACGGCGGCTGCCGCTGCCAGGCCTACCTGCTGACCGGCGACCCCACCGCCACCGACCCGGTGTGCGGCCTGTCGCCGGATCACCACCTGATCGAGGCCGCCCGCGCGGAGGCCGACGGCGACGCCCGGGGCCTCGGCGAGCTGGTGTCCCGCAATGCCCGGGAGTCGCGGGTCTTCTGCCGTGGCTGAGAGGGGCGGGGGGTGAGACGATGGATGTAGGGCGGCACGCCGAGGGATCGCGTAGTCTCTTGTCGATAACAATATCGAGAGGCGGGACAGCGCCATGTCGCATAGCATCGCCCAACTGCGCAAGTTCGTGGCCCCGGAGATCATCTTCGGCGATGGCTCCCGTCATGCGGTGGCCAACTACGCCCAGACCTTCGGCGCCGACAAGATCCTGCTGGTCTCCGATCTCGGGGTACTGGCCGCCGGCTGGGTCGACGAGGTCGAGGCCGGCCTGACGGCTGCCGGGATTCCCTGCCAGCGCTTCCTGCAGGTGTCGCCCAATCCCCGCGCCGAGGAGGTCATGGCCGGGGCCCGGGTCTACCGCGACCACGGCTGCAGCGCCATCGTCGCGGTGGGCGGCGGCAGCCCCATGGACTGCGCCAAGGGGATCGGCATCGTGGCCGCCCACGATGGCCATATCCTCGACTTCGAGGGCGTCGACACCATCCGCGTGCCGATCCCGCCGCTGATCTTCATCCCCTCCACCGCCGGAACCTCGGCCGACGTCTCGCAGTTCGCGATCATCTCCGACCCGCTGCGGCGCATGAAATTCTCCATCGTCAGCAAGGCGGTGGTCCCCGATGTCTCGCTGATCGACCCCCAGGTCACCCTGACCATGGATCCGTTCCTCACCGCCTGCACCGGGGTCGATGCGCTGGTCCACGCCATCGAGGCGTTCGTCTCCACCGGCAGCGGCCCGCTCACCGACAGCCACGCCCTGGAGGCCATGCGCCTGATCAACGGCCATCTCGAGGCACTGGTCGCCAACCCCCAGGACGGCGAGCTGCGCGCCCAGGTGATGCTGGGCAGCATGCAGGCCGGCCTGGCCTTCTCCAACGCCATCCTCGGCGCGGTGCACGCCATGTCGCACAGCCTCGGCGGTTTCCTCGACCTGCCCCATGGCCTGTGCAACTCGATGCTGCTCGAGCATGTGGTGGCCTTCAATTTCGAGGCCGCGCCGGAGCGCTTCACGCGGGTGGCCGAGACCCTGGGCATCGACTGCCGCGGGCTCGGTCCACGGCAGGTCAGGCAGCGGCTCATCGACCACCTGGTCGCCCTCAAGCGGGCGGTCGGCCTCAACGGCACCCTGGGCAGCGCCGGGGTGCGGATCGGCGATGTGCCGTTCCTCACCGAACACGCCATGGAGGATCCCTGCATCCTGACCAACCCGCGCCGCTCCTGTGAGCGCGACGTCGCCGTGGTCTACGAAGAAGCGCTGTAGGAAGACCGATGAAGAAACCCTCCGACCCCGGTGGCCTCTCGGTCAGCGACCTCATCGGCCTGGGCAGCCAGTCGGCGCGCAAGAGCTACTATCCCGAATTGACCGCCCGCATGGCCGAGCTCGAGGCCGAGCGGAACCGCTACAAGTGGTTGTTCGAGAACGCCCTGCACGGTATCTTCCAGGCCTCGCTGGCCGGGGGGGTGCGCGCCGCCAACCCGGCGCTGGCCCGCATGCTGGGCGACGACTCGGTCGACGCCACCCTGGCGCGCTGTACCACCCTGGCGGCGCTGTTCGTCGACCCGGAGGATGCCGCCGAGCTGCAGCGTCGGGTCGTCGCCGAGGGGCGGGTCGTCGGCTATACCACCCGGCTGCGCGGACAGCGCGGCCGCGACGTGCCGGTGGCCATGACCCTGGTGCAGAAACCGTCGTCGGATGACGAGCCCCTGGTCGAGGCCTTCGTGGCCGATATCACCGAGCGTGAGCAGGCCCGCCAGCGGCTGATGCAACTCAACGAGCAGCTCGAGGCCCGGGTGCAGGAACGCACCGAGGCCCTGGAGCGGGTCAATGCCGAGCTGCGCCAGGAGATCGCCGAGCGGCGACGCATCGAGGCCGAGTTGCGTGAGGCGCGCGACGCCGCCGAGCAGGCCAATCGCAGCAAGGATCGCTACCTGGCGGCCGCCAGCCACGACCTGCTGCAGCCGATGAACGCGGCACGGCTGCTGGTGGCGACCCTGCTCGAGCGGCCCCTGGACGGCGAGGTGCGCGATCTTTCCGAACGCATCCACCTGTCGCTGGAGGGCGCCGAGGACCTGCTCACCGACCTGCTCGACATCGCGCGGCTCGATCACGATCGTATCCAGCCACAGCCCGAGACCTTCGCGCTGCGTGAGCTGACCGCGAGCCTGGAGGCGGAATTCGTCTCGCTGGCCGGCAGCCGAGGGCTGACGTTTCGTCATCGCGTCGTCGAGGCCTGGGTGGTCAGCGACTTCCGCCTGCTGGGGCGGGTACTGCGCAATTTCCTCTCCAATGCCTGCCGCTATACCCGGCGTGGCGGGGTGCTGCTGGGTACCCGCCGGCGTGGCGATACGCTGTGGGTCGAGGTGTGGGACAGCGGCCCCGGCATCCCCGCGGATCAGCGCCGGGCGATCTTTCGCGAGTTCCACCAGCTCGGGACATCCCGCGCCCGCGACCGCCAGGGCGTGGGGTTGGGGCTGGCGATCGTCGAGCGCATCGTGACTCGCCTGGGACACGAGGTCGCGGTGCGCTCCTGGCCGGGGCAGGGCTCCTGCTTCGCGGTCGGGGTGCCGCTGGGGGCGGCGGCCGAACCGCGCCATCCGCCGGCGGCGTCCGTGGCGATAGGGCACGACCTGGCCGGCAGCCGGGCGCTGGTGGTGGACAACGAGCCCAGCATCCTGTCCAGCATGCAGGGCCTGCTCGAGGGGTGGGGCATGCACTGTGACCTGGCCTTCGACGCCGGAGAGGCGCGGGTGTCGCCCCCTCCGGACGTGTTGCTGGTGGACCTGCATCTCGACGACGGGCTCACCGGCGATGTCCTGATCCAGCGCCTGCGCGATCATTGGCAGTGTCCGCTACTGCCGGCGGTGATCATTACCGCCGATCGCAGCGATCACTGGATTCAACGCCTGCGGGCGGCGAACCTGCCGGTGCTCAACAAGCCGCTCAAGCCCGGCAAGCTGCGTGCCGTGCTCAGTCAATTGCTGGGTCAGGCGCACTGAGCCATCCTGCGCGACCACGACGCTGCCTCCTCCCTTGGCATGGTGCGGGGGACTCTTGAGGAGGGCGACGCAGGAGGCATGGCCCGTGCGGCGACCTCGGTACGGGCCCCTCCGCTGGCTCCCGACGGGACCGCCGGACCTGGCACCAAGGCAGCAGAGGAGTCGCTCCACGGCAGCATGGTGGCGGGTCGCGCCGCTCTCGATACTCCCTTCCCGGGGCCGCATCCGGCGGCCCGTCAACGGGCAAGGGAGAACCATCGTATGCGTCCTATCACCCCTCTGGGGTTCAGCCTCGCGACCCTGCTGGTCGCCACCAGCTATGCCGCCCAGGCGGATATCGTCCTCTACGATCGCGATGACACCACCTTCAGCGCCGATGGCTATATCAACGCCTTCTACGTCAACACCGAGGTCGATTCGGCCGACCCCGCCGGCGACCGCCGTCAATCGCGGGTCAAGATGGGCTTCCTGCCCAACTGGATCGGCTTCAATGCCTCGCGCCACGTCGGCAGCCTGGAGCTGGGGGCGCGGTCGTCGTTCTGGGTGACCATCAACGACAGCGACGACAACGGCACCGAGACCGGCATCGATGTGCGCCAGTTCTATGGCACCATCGGTGGTGACTGGGGGGAGGTGCTGGTGGGCAAGGACTTCGGCCTGTTCGCGCGTTCCAATGTCTTCCTCGACCAGCTGCTGTCCGGCTACGGGCAGGTCAGCGATACCCTGGGGCTGGTCGATTTCGGCGGCGTCTCGTTCGGTAACATCGGCTCCGGCTATCCCTATCCCTTCCCCACCGCCCAGATCACCTACCGCACGCCCAAGGCCGGTGGCCTGCGCCTGGCCGGGGGGATCTTCGATCCGGTGCATACCGCCGGCGAGAGCGACCTGGGACGGCGCTACGAGGAGGCGCCACGCTTCGAGTCCGAGTTGACCTGGGAGACGGCGCTGGGGGATGTCGAGTTGTTCAGCTGGTTGAACGGCCAGTACCAGACCTCCGGCAACAGCGACCCCGATGTCGAGGACGTGACCTCGCGCGGCCTGGGGTATGGGGTGCAGGCGACCCTGGGCCCGGCGACCCTGAGCGCCTCGGGTTTCACGGCAGAGGGCATCAATGCCTTCTTCACCAACAACGTGGGCAATGCCACCCTGCGTGAGGTGGACAGCGACGGCTACCTGCTGCAGGGCGGCTATCGCTTCGGTGCCACCCGGGTCGCGCTGTCGTATGGCGAGACCGAGGACGAGCAGAGCGAGATGGAATTCCGCACCCGTGGCGTGGCGCTGTTCCATGACATCAACGATTACCTGACCCTGGTCGGCGAGATCAACCGCCACGACATCGCCGCGCTGAACGGTGGTGCCAGCATCGAGCAGACCGACACCCTGGCGCTGGGCGTTGCCATGTCCTGGTGAAGCGTCTACTACCTTGGTAGTGGCGCCGGGGGCCAGGGACGGCACCCAAGTGGCATATCCAGCGAGAGGGCGGCTTCCTATACTGCGAGACACCCCGCCCTTGTTCGCCGAGACCCGCTCATGGACATCGACCTTCCGACGCCGACTGCCGACACTACCGCTCGCCAGGATGCCGTGCTGATCGCCCAGTCGCGATCCCGGGACCCGGACATGGCCGCCCAGGACCTGGCGCGCAGCCTGTTGCACCCCTGGCTGGGAGGCGTGCTGTTCTTCTGCTCGGCGGAGTACGACCTCGCGGCCCTGGGGCAGGCGCTGGAGCAGCACTTCGGTGGCGTGAGGCTGTGTGGCTGCACCACCGCCGGCGAGATCACCGATGAGGGCTATGGCCGTGGCGGCATCACCGCCATCGGGTTCGATCATCGCGACTTCGCGCTCGACTACGCGGTGATCGACGACCTCGACGATTTTTCGCTGCTGGCTGCCCAGCAGCTGACCGACCGCCTGCTCGATCAGTGCCGGCAGGTGGGCATCGCACCGATCAAGGGCCATACCTTCGCCCTGACGCTGCTCGACGGCCTGTCGGCCAGTGAGGAGCGAGTGCTGGCGACGCTCAATGCGGCGTTGGGCAGCATCCCTCACTTCGGTGGCAGCGCCGGCGACGACAATCGCCTGGCCGGTACCCATGTCTACGGCGACGGCCGCTTCCGCACCGGCGCCGCGGTGGTGGTGATGCTCAATACCGCGCTCGACTTCGAGGTCTTCACCACCCATCACCTGCGGCCACTCGCCGACAAGCTGGTGGTCACCGCGGCCGATCGCGAGAACCGCCGGGTGATCGAGCTCAATGCCGAGCCCGCCGCCGAGGAGTACGCGCGGCTGGTGGGGTGTCGGGTCGAGGAGCTCGACGAGGAGACCTTCGCCCGTCATCCGCTGGCGGTGCGCCTGCACGATCAGGCCTATGTGCGCTCGATACAGAGGGTCAACGAGGACCTCAGCCTGAGCTTCTACTGCGCGGTGGAGAACGGCATCGTGTTGACCGCCATGCGCGCCGCGCCGATTCTCGATGACCTGCGGGAGGTCCTCGACGGCATCGAGGCCCGGCTGGGTCCGCCCCGGCTGGTGATCGGCTGCGACTGTTTCCTGCGTCGCCTGGAGATCGAGTCGGACGGCAAGAGCGAGGCTGCCTCGGCACTGCTGCGCGACTATCGCGTGGTGGGCTTCAACACCTATGGAGAGCAGTGCAATGGCATGCACCTCAACCAGACCTTCACCGGAGTCGTCATTGGCCAGTCACGCCTCGGAGGCTGACGGCGGCGAGCGCGAGCGGGAGCTCGAGCACGAGATCGCCAAGCTCAAGCGCATCAACGCCGCCCTGATCGAGCGCGTCGAGGCCAGCAACCTGCCGCGCAGCGCCCCCTACGCCGCCTTCGAACACTCGGTGCTGCTCGCCGAGCAGGTGCGTGAACGCACCCAGGCACTGAACCAGACCACCCACGAGTTGCGGGCCAGCAACCGCTTGCTGGCGGAAGCCCGCGAGCGGGCCGAAACCGCCGGCCAGCACCTGGTCGATGCCATCGAGAGCATCACCGACGCCTTCGTGCTGTTCGATGCCGACCAGTGCATCCAACGGTTCAACAGCCGTTTCGCCGAGTTCTGGCGCCCGGCGGGCATCCGCATTCGCCAGGGCATGCGCCTGGAGGAGCTGCGCCGGCTGGCGCTGAGCTCGGGGCTGGTGATCAGCGAGCAAATGGGGCATCGCGACCGGCGTACCGTCTATCAACTGCACGACGACCGTTGGGTCCAGGTACATCAGCGGCCCACCCGCGGCGGTGGCCGCGTGATACTCTACGTCGACATCACCGAGCTCAAGCGTCACGAACACGCCCAGCGCGAACATGCCCTGGCGCAGAAGACGCGCTTGCTGCAGGCCACCGTGGACAGCCTCTCCCAGGGGGTGGCGGTGGTCACCGCCAGTGGCATGCTGGAGATGTGCAACCAGCGCTTTCGCGACCTGACCGGGCTCGAGTCGCTCGAGGTACCGCATCCGTTCGCCGCGCTGTGTCATTCCAGCCGACTGGTCGACGCCGCGGACGCCGAGGGCGTGACCGCGGCCTGCGAGCGTCGGCTCGAGGATGGCCGGGTGGTGGAGGTGCGCGGCCATGCCATGCCCGGCGGCGGCCAGGTGTTGACCTATACCGATGTCACCGAGCGTATCCGTCACGCCGAGACCCTGCGCGCGCGTGAACACTGGATCCGCACCATCACCGACGAACTGCCGGCGATGATCGCCTACCTCGACCGCGACCTGCGCTATGTCTTCACCAACCGCGTCTATGAGGAGTGGTACGGTTGGCCCCGCGACCTGCTGCTGGGCGGCGAGCTCATCGCGCTGCACAGCGCCGAGCATTGTGCCCGGCTGCGCCCCTACCTCGACCGGGCCCTGGCCGGGGAAAGCGTCTCCTTCGAGTTCCCGGAACAGAGCGCCAGTGGCGAACACCGGGTGCTGCTGCGCGCCTATGTGCCGCACTACGACAGCGAGGGCGAGGTGATCGGCCTGTTCGTGCTGATCCGCGACATCACCGAGCGCCGGCGTACCGCCGAGGCCCTGCACCAGGCCTACCAGAACCTCGAGCAACGGGTGCGCGAGCGCACCGCCGAGCTGACCCAGGTCAACGGCCAGTTGCGCGAGGAGATCGCCGAGCGTGCCGCCGCGGAACAGCGCCTGCGCGAGGCCAAGGCCGAGGCCGAGGCGGCCAACCTGTCGAAGACCAAGTTCCTGGCCGCGGTCAGTCACGATCTGCTGCAGCCGCTCAACGCCGCGCGGCTGTTTACCGGTGCCCTGGGCGAGCAGGACGTGGCCCCGGGGGGGCAGGAACTGATCGAGCAGATCGGCCGCTCGCTGAAGGATGTCGAGACCCTGCTCGGCACCCTGGTCGACATCTCCAAGCTCGATGCCGGGGTGGTGACCCCGGACGTCGATGCCTTCCCGGTGGCCGAACTGCTCGATGGGCTGGCTCGCGAGTACCGCCAGGTCGCGGCCAGCGAGGGGCTGGGGTTCGACTATGTGCCCAGCAGCGCGGTGGTACGCAGCGATGCCCAGTTGCTGACCCGAGTAGTGCGCAACTTCCTCACCAACGCCATTCGCTATACCGGCGAGGGGCGTATCCTGCTGGGTTGCCGGCGGCGTGCCGACGGCCTGGAGATCATGGTCGGCGATACCGGCATGGGGATCGCCACCGAGGAACTGGGGGTGATCTTCCAGGAGTTTCGCCGTTCCCATGCCGCCGGCCGGCGCCAGGATCGCGGCCTCGGGCTGGGCCTGGCGATCGCCGACAAGATCTCGCGTATTCTCGAGCATCCGCTCGCGGTGACCTCGGTTGCCGGGCGTGGTTCGTTGTTCAGCGTGCGCTTGCCCTACGGCGAGCTGGCACCGCGCAGCCAGCTTTCCCAGGCGCCGAAGGCGGCGCTGGGGGAGAACGTGCTGGAGGGGCGGCGGATCTGGGTGGTCGACAACGATGCCGATATCTGCGAGGCCATGCGCGTGCTGTTGACGCGCTGGGGGTGTCGGGTCGTGGTGGCCGACAGCGAAGCGTCACTGGCCGCCCAGGTGGCAGTGGCCACGGCCCCGGCCGACGTGCTGATCGTTGACTATCATCTCGACCGGGGCGATACCGGGCTGGCGCTCGCCGAGCGCATCAATGCCCGGCGGCAGGAGCCGTTGCCGGTGATGGCGATTACCGCGAATCACAGCGTTGAGCTCAGGCAGCGCATGCGCGAGCTGGGGTATGCGCTGCTGCACAAGCCGGTCAAGCCGCTCAAGCTGCGCATGGCACTGTCGCGGCTGGTCACCGGGCGCCCCTCGGGGTAGGCGCTCAGTGCTTGCGGAGATAGGCGCTGAAGTCGATATCGCTGGCCGAGAGGATCGCCTGGACCCGGTTGTGGACCCCGAGCTTGCGCAGGATCGCCGAGACATGGGCCTTGACCGTGGTCTCGGCGATATCGAGGTGATAGGCGATCATCTTGTTCGACTCGCCGCGGGTCATGTGCTCGAGGACCTGCAGCTGCTTGCGGGTCAGGGTCTCGAGTTGCTGAGTGGTAATGGTGTGTTCGCCGCGTGGCGAATTACGCTGGGCACCACCGCTGGCGCGGATGATGTCCGACGGCAGGTAGATGTTGCCGTCGAGGATCTGGGCGATGGCCTGGGTCATCTGCTCACGGGGCGACGACTTGGTGATGAAACCCACCGCGCCGTAGGTCACCGCCTGCAGGATCACCTGTTTCTCCTCCTCGGCGGAAATGATCACCACCGGGATGGTCGGCGCCTCGTTGCGCAGCTGGATCAGCCCCGACAGCCCGTGCATGCCCGGCATGTTGAGATCGAGCAGGATCAGGTCGAGGTCGTCGTGCTGCTGCGTCAGCGCCAGGGTCGAATCGAGATCCTGGGTCTCGAGGATCTCGGTATCGGTGAAGCCGTCGCGAATGACCCGGCCGATGGCCTCGCGGAAGAGCGGGTGATCGTCGGCGATCAGCAGTTTGTACATGGCGGAGGCCTGATTGACGTCGTTGTTGTCGAAAGTATGGGCCATGTTATTCATCACGACCTCTCCCGCGGGCATTCAGCATGGGGGCGCGCCTCGATTCGTTGTTGTGATGCCGTTCATTGAACGACATGTCGTGCACCGGTGGGAATGCCACCATTGTCTCTGTGAAGAGGCACCAAAGTACTATTCTGGCGTATGAATGCCCTTCGTTATCGTGCAGGACATGAACCGACACACTCACGCGTCATGGCATCGTGCTTGCTGGTTTGCATGGTGCCGATTCCTGGTTGCCCTGTGGGTGGGGGCAGGCGGCATGGTGCTCTCCAGTCCCCTGGCCATCGCGGGCGAGGTGCCGGTGCTGAGGCTGAGTGTCCTGCAGTTCGGCACGGCTCACTGGGAGCTGGATCATATCCAGCGTCACGGCTTGGACCGGCAGGCGGGCTTCGAGCTTGAGGTACGACTGGTGGCGCATTTGCCGGCCTCCCGTATCGCCGTTTCCAGCGGCGACGTGCAGGGCGCCGTCGTCGATCTGATGTGGGCCCAGGCCCGGTATGAGCAGGGTGAGCCTTACCTCTATCTGCCGTTTTCCTCCTCGATTGGCGAAATCCTGGTGGCCGAGGATTCCGAGATCGACTCCATCGTCGACTTGCGGGGCAGGCGAATCGGCGTGGCCGGAGGACCGGACAGCAAGGGCTGGGTATTGTTGAAAAGGGTGGCGGCCGACCGGGGCCTGGACCTGGAACGGGAAGCCGAGGTCAGCTATGCGGCCCCGCCGTTGCTCGACGAGGCCTTGCGGCGGGGGCGGATCGACGTGCTGGTCACCTACTGGCATTTTGCCGCCAGGCTCAAGGCGGCGGGCGGCGTGCGCACGGCATGGCAGATGGCCGCGCTACTGGATGCCCTGTCGCTGGACCGCGACCTGCCGGTGCTGGGCTATGTGTTTCGCGAGGAGTGGGTGCGCGAGCACCACGACCTGCTGGATCGCTTCGCCGGCTCGCTGGTCGAGGCCAAGCAGCAATTGGCCGAGGAGCCGTCACACTGGGCGGCCATCCGCCCGCTGATGCGGGTGGAAAACGAGGCCGACTTCGAGGCGCTTCGCCAGGGCTTCATTGCCGGCACCCCGGCAGCGCTGGACGCCCGGCGTATCGCCGACCTGCAGCGGTTGCTCGTGCTGACCGGGGCGTCACCGGACCGGGTGCTGCCCGAGCGGTTGTTCTACCGGGCGGATGCGTCGCGGAGAGCCCCATGAAAACCGCCCCCTGGATCCACTGGATCGCCCTGCCGGCGTCGCTGCTGATCTGGGGGCTGGTGGCCGCGCTGCTGGATACCCCTCTGCTGCCCGGCCCCCTGGCCGTGCTCCAGACCCTGTGGGGAGAAGTACAGGCGGGTGAGCTGCAGCACCACCTGGGGGTGACGCTGCGCCGGGTCCTGCTCAGCTTCGCGCTGGCCATGGCGCTGGGCACGCTGCTTGGCGTCTGGATGGGACGCGCGCCGCTGGTCGATGCCCTGCTCGATCCGCTGCTGGTGCTGTTCCTCAACCTGCCGGCCCTGGTCACCATCATCCTGCTCTATGTCTGGCTCGGCCTGGTGGAAACGGCGGCGGTGCTGGCGGTGGTGATCAACAAGGTCCCCAATGTGGCCGTGACCGTGCGCGAGGGGGCGCGCAGCCTGGACCATCGGCTGGAGCAGATGGCCGAGGTCTACCGCTTCAGTCGCTGGCAGCGCCTGGCCCATGTATGGACCCCGCAGCTGTTCCCCTACCTGATGGCGGCGACCCGGGGCGGACTGGCGCTGATCTGGAAGATCGTCCTGGTGGTGGAGCTGCTGGGTCGCTCGGACGGTGTCGGCTTCCAGCTGCACATGGCGTTTCAGGTGTTCGACGTCGCCAGCCTGCTGGCCTATAGCCTGGCATTCATCGCCGTGGTGCAGGTGATCGAGCTGGCCGTGCTGCAGCCTCTCGAGCGCCGGGCATCGTACTGGCGCCAGGCGGGAGATCGCCATGCTTGATTTGCGTATCGAGCCCACCACCTCGTGTCGTTCAGTGCTGGGCACCATCGTCACCGACATCGCCGAAGGCGATCGCATCTGCCTGCTGGGACCCTCGGGCATCGGCAAGACGACCCTGCTCAATGTCATCGTCGGGCTGGATGCGTCGGTCCCTGCCGGCGCGGTGCAGCGGGCCCCGAACCTGCGGATCGGCTACCTCTTCCAGGAACATCGCCTGCTGCCGTGGCGCACGCTGCGCCAGAACCTGCGACTGGTGGGCGTGCGTCCGCATGAGGTGGAGCCGCTGTTGGCCCAGGTGGGGCTCGCCGGGTGTGGTAATCACCTGCCGGATCAGCTGTCGCTGGGCATGGCGCGCCGTGCGGCGCTGGCACGCTGCCTGGCCGTCAAGCCGGACCTGCTGTTGCTCGACGAACCCTTCGCGTCGCTCGACCCCCAACGGGCACAGTCCCTGCGCAGGCTCATCGGCGAGCTGCTGGAAGCGCGCCCGCGCATGGCGATGATCTGCGTCACCCACGATATCCGCGATGCCGGTGAGCTGGCCAACCGGATCTGGTACCTCGATGGCCAGCCTGCGCGGCTGCAGTGGGATGAGCGGCTGGCGAGCGGCGGTGACGTGGCAGGCATTACCCGGAAGTTGCGCAGCCTGGAGCACAAGGTGGTCTGACGACCAGCGCCTCGTCCTCCGCAGGATCTGTCATGCCGGCGATGGCATCGACACCACCGGTCTTCGGGTCGAGGGGCCCGAGGCCGGTGTCGTCCTGTCGGGTGCCGTCGCCTGCGGCGCTGCCGTTGCCGAACATGCATCGTGCCAGCATGGCGGCTCGGGCCGGCGTGCTGGTGAGGGGGAATCGGGACATGACAGGAACTCCTCTCGGTGGGTTCATCCCCGGCGGCCAGCAGTCACAACGGAGTGAACGGGGCCATGGGAGAAGCCTAGGCGGATCGGGCCAGGCACCGATATATGCCGATGGTCGCGATTGACCGGTACTTAGGGACCATGCCGATGGAGGGATCGCCCGCGGGGCATGTCTCCCCCGAGCGGGCGTCACCGTCACGCCACGTTCACCGCCTGGATCCGGGCGCGACGCTGCCGTTTCTTGCGGATCAGGCTGTCCACGCACCGGGTGTCGTCCCGCAGGATCACCACACACTCCAGGCACTGGATGCACTCGTTGTAATCGATCCGGCCATCGGTGCGGATGGCGTTGATCTCACAGTGGTGCTTGCAGACCTGGCAGGGCTGGCCGCAGAGCTTGACCCGCGTAAGCCAGCTGAACAGACGGAACTTGCCCAGCACCGCCAACCCTGCCCCCAGCGGGCACAGGTAACGGCAGAAGAACTTGTGCACGAACATGCCCGCCACCAGCAGCCCCGCGGCGTAGACCACGAATGGCCAGTAGCGCCAGAAGTAGAGGGTCAGACTGGTCTTGAAGGGTTCCACTTCCGCCAACTGCTCGGCCAGGGTGAGGGAGTGGAGGGAGGTGCCGACCAGGCCCACGAGGATCAGGTACTTGAGGTGAATCAGGCGCCGGTGCCAGGCCTCTGGCACCCTGCGCTGGCGTACCTGCAGTGTCTTGCCCAGCCAGGATGCCATCTCCTGCATCGCTCCGAACGGGCACAGCCAGCCGCAGAAGAGCCCGCGGCCCCAGATGAACAGGGTAATGAAGGTAAAGGTCCAGAGGATGAAGATCACCGGGTCCAACAGGAAGGTGCCGATCTCGAAGCCGTCGTGGAGGGACAGCAGCAAGGTGAAGATATTCACGACAGAGAGCTGGCCCTGGGCGTGGAAGCCAATGAAGAACAGGGTGAAGAACAGGAAGCCCCAGCGGAATCGGTGCAACCGTTTCGGGTAGCGGCTGTAATGGCGCTGGCGGGCGAAGCACACCGTCAACACGACCAGGCTGGCCACCAGGATGGTCACCTGCAGCCAGCGCTCCTGCCACAGGCCCACCCAGGTCGGCAGGCGGTTCTGCGCCCCCGGCGCGGTCACCGCCACCCGCTCGAAGAGTTCCTGGGGCAGGTTCAAGTCGGTGCGGAAGCGGGCCCGATCCACGGTCAGGTGGTTCCTGGGCAAGGCCAGGTTCATCACCAGGCTGGCGTCGGCACCGGGGTTGAAGCCGCCACTGCCGCCCATCTTGAACAAGTGGGCCTGTTCGAAAGCCGGCATGCCGTCGGCCCGCAGGCGGGTGTCCGGGTCCAGCCGGTTCATGTCCCGCAGCTCCACCGCCAGGTCGCTCTGCTCCAGGGACAGGCGTTCGGCCACGGTGCCGGGGCGAAAGTCATCCGCTACGTGGGTGAATACGCCGTTGGACATCACCGCCAGCATCTGCTCGCCGCTCTTGAGGTTCTCGGTCAGGCGGGCGAAGGCCTCATCTCCCAGCAGGTTGCGTCCGATCATCGGAGCGCTGGCGTAGCCGTAGTAGATATCGATGGCGGCCTCCCCGGGCGTCGGTTCAGGCAGCGCCGGGTAGGCGTCCAGGGCGTTGCCGATACGGGACTCGGCTTCCTCGACCGACAGGCGCCAGTGGCCGAGGTATCCTCGTTCCAGCATCTGCTGCCACGTCAGCGGCTCGAAGAGATCCGTGGGCTGGGCAGCCGGGGCCTGGGCGAAGGCCTCCAGCTGGTCTCGGGCCACCTTGAGCGCCGACGACAGCACCGTGTCGTTGATGATGATCACCGACACGGTGGCCGAGGTGATGCCGTCGACATACACCACGCCGCCCTCGCCGTCGCTTCCGGTCTTCTTGCCGTTGACCACGATGTGTTCGGTCAGGGAACGGCCGCGGTACTGGTCGACGAAGTCGAACAGCGGTCCTTCCCCCAGGCCATGCAGGAAGACCGGCTCGTGGTGGTCCATCACTTGCACGCCGGTGAAGTGGCCGTCGACGTCGATGCCGACCAGCAGGCTGATGGGCTTGCCGGAGTAGCCGGTCAGGTCGCTGATATCACGGGACTCGTAGGCGTAACCCAGCAGTTCGTTGAGCTGGTAGACCGGATAGACGGGGTAGTCCGCGCGCTTGTCGTCAATGCGGGTGGCCTTGGGAAAGAGCTGCTGGATGCGGGCCTGTATCTCGGGCGTTGGTTCCGCCTGAAGCGGCGGGACCGGCACCAGCATCGATGCGATCAATAGCACCAGGGTGCGAGCAACTGCCATGATCATTGCCGGGCTCCCGACTTCTTGTGATGGAACAGTCGCCCTGCGGCAACGGTTCGGCTCAACACGAACGGCGAGTGTCATGATCGGCACCTCGGCGGCACAGGCGCGCGCCAGGAGCGGCGGGGCCGTCGGTCAGAGACCCTGCCCGCGCTGCAGATTGAAGGTCGCTGCCGCGATCAGGCCGAACAGCCCGGTCAGCCCCAGGCACCACAGCAGCGCGCCTACCGCCAGTTGCTCATAGAGTGCAAAGCGCACCAGTTCCACGCCATGGGTGAAGGGGTTGTAGGAGCACAGCCAGTACAGCCAGGGCCCGGCCTCCTGCATCTTCCACAAGGGGTAGAGCGCCGAGGAGAGGAAGAACAGCGGGAAGATCACGAAGTTCATCACCCCGGCGAAGTTCTCCAGCTGGCGAATGGCATTGGCCAGTACCAGACCCAGGGTGCTGAGCATCAGCGCCACCAGCAGCAGGGCCGGCAGGGCCGTGATCAGCCCCAATGCCGGTGGCCGAATGCCGTACCACCAGGCGATGGCGAGGAAGGCGTAGACCTGCACCAACGACACCAGCGAGATCGCCAGTACCTTGCACAGCAGCAGGAAGGGGCGTGACAGCGGACTCATCAGCAGTACCTTCATGCTGCCCATCTCGCGGTCGTAGACCATCGACAGCGAGCCCTGCATGCCGTTGAACAGCAGGATCATGCAGCACAGCCCCGGGGTGATGTAGACCTCGTAGACGATGTAGGTGCCATAAGGCGCCATGATCGAGATGCCCAGCACGGCACGAAAGCCGGCAGCGAAGACCACCAGCCACAGCAGGGGGCGGACCAGGGCGCTGAAGAAGCGCGTGCGCTGCTGGACGAAACGCCGCCACTCGCGACCGCTGACCCCCAGGAAGCAGTGCAGGTAGGCGCCGGTGCTCATGATGTCCCCTCCATGACGGTAGCGCCGGAGTTGGCGGTAAGGCGGTGGAAGGCCTCCTGTAGCGTATGGGTGCCGGTATGGGTACACAGCGCCTGTGCCTGGCTGTCGGCGATCACCCGGCCGGCGCACAGCACCACCACGTGATCCTGAGGGGCGATCTCGTCGAGCAGGTGGGTCGTCCACAGGACCGTCATGCCGCGTTCCCGGCACAGGCTGCGCACATGCTCGTTGAGCGCCTGGCGGCTGGCGGTATCCAGCCCCACGCTGGCCTCGTCGAGGATCAGCAGTGTCGGCTCGTGCAGCAGCGCCCGGGCGATTTCCAGGCGGCGCCGGTGACCGCCATTGAGCAGTCGCACCTTGTCGTCGGCACGGGCCTCGAGATGTTGACGGGCCAGCTCCCGGTCGCAGCGCTCGCGGGCACGACGCCGGCCCAGCCCATGCAGCGACGCATGGTAGAGCAGGTTCTGACGGACGCTGAGATCGAGATCCAGGGTCGGCTGCTGGAAGACCACGCCGAGGTGTCGCCGCACGTCGCGTGCACGTCGCGACACTGGATGGCCGGCGACGCGGATCTCGCCGCCCTGGCCACGCAGCAGCCCGGTGACCAGGGCGATCAGGGTGCTCTTGCCGGCACCGTTGGGGCCGAGCAGGGCGTGAAAGCCGCCTCGCGACAGGGAGACATTCACCCGTTCGAGCGCCTTGTGGGCCCCGTAGCAATGGCTGACACCGGCGACCTCGAGCATCGGGCCGGCCTCGCCGGTGAGGCGAGCGGCGGTGCTCATGGCGCCACGACCACGCCCCAGGGATAGCGACCGACCTCGATGGACCGGGTGACCTCGAGGCTGTCGACATCGATCACGGACACGTCTCCGCTGACGCCGTTGGTGGTCAGCAGCTGGCTCTCGTCCTCGCTCAGCGCCAGCTGCCATACCCGCCGGCCGACCAGCAGGTAATCGAGGATCTCGTAGCTCTGGGCGTCGACGACCGCCACATGGTTGGCCGGCCCGAGCGCCACGAAGGCATAGCGACCGTCGGCGGTCAGCTCGATGCCGACCGGCTGCACCTTGTCCTGATTGACGCCACGGATCTTGAAGTCCAGCGTCGTGATCTCCTCCAGCTCGTCCACATCGATGACGTGGACCGTGCCGCCGATTTCCGCGGAGGCCCAGGCAATCTTTCCGTCCCGGCTGAACTCGACATGACGGGGGCGCTGGCCGACCACCATGTTCTTCTTGATCTCGAAGGTTTCGGTGTCGATCCAGTGCAGCATGCTGGAGGTTTCGCTGGTGTTGACCGCCCATTTACCATCCGGACTGACAGCCATGCCTTCCGGCTCGACACCGACGTCGATCTGTGCCAGGACGTCCTTCGTATGAACGTCCACCACGGTCACGATGGCGTCGTCCTCGTTGGCGATGAACAGCCAACGATCGTTGGGATGCAAGGCGAACTGTTCGGGGTCTTCACCCGACGGCAGGGTATCGACGATCGTGCGGGTTTCCAGGTCCATGACCTGCACGGTGTCATCGTCGCTGGCGCAGATATAGAGCCTGGAATGATCCTTGGAGAGCAGGATGCCTCGGGGCCGCTGGCCGACCGGAATCGTCTCGACCACCTCCAGGGAGTCGACGTCGATCACCGAGATACTGTTGTCCTTTTCGTTGGAGACATAGGCCAGGCTGGCCAGGGCGGGAGCCGAGAGTCCAACCAGGGTCGCCAGCACGGAAGTGCGAAGAATATTCTTCATGTGAGTTTTCCTTGAGTCGTTCATGCGGTAAAGGGAAGTCACTGGCTGGCTGAGTCGATGCGGCAGCCGCTTTCCGCCTCGTCATACCCCAGCGAGTCGAGGTCGGTCACGGGGTGCAGGAAGCCGTCGAACGGTGCGGTGGCGACGAGCCCCTGGGGGTGGACCAGCGGAATCGGCTGGCGGAGTTGGCCGTTCCATGGGCGATAGCTGAGCTTGCGGCCCTTGAAGGCGGCCAACTGGAAGTCGTCGGAGAACAGGAAGTCGCGAATCGCCCCGGCATCCGTGGCCTCGAGCCGGGTCACGGCGGCCGCCACGGAGCGCACGCCGGCCCAGGCGGCATAGTCGTCGCCGGTCATGTCACGGCCGGCCAGATCGTGGAAGCGGTTCTGCAGCTGGGCGGCCCCCCAGCTCTCGATGACCCGGTGCCAGGCCACCGGCGACATGCCCTGAGTGCCCACCACCGGACGGGGCAGCCAGGTATTGAACGGCACGTACTCGCCGAAGTCTCCCCGCACATCGGCCACCACCACGGCATCGTAGTCGTCCGCCTGGGTAAACAGGGGCAGTTCCTGGGACGCCGTACGCCGCAGGTCGGCGTCGAAGGTCCAGGGCTTGTCGGCCACCAACGCCACGCCGAAACGGACGGCCGCACGACGGAAGGCCTCGGCCCAGGCCCTGTCGCTGTCGGTCGGGCCGGTGATCAGGAATACCTTCTTCCAGCGCCGCAGGTTGAGCCATTGCGCCAGGCCATCCGCCAGCATGGCGTAGCTGGGTTGGGTGTGAAGGACATGGGGACGGCACGCCGTCACGCGCAACTCATCGTCCCTGGCACCGGCGTTGAACAGCAGCGCTTCACCCGCCGTCTTGTCCGCCATGGTACCCAGTGTATCGGCCGGAACACGCAGCACGAACAGGGTGATTCCCTCGTCAAGCATCTGCTCGAGGACGTCCTGTGCCTGGTCCTCGGAGTCCACCACCCGCGACGTCAGGGCGTAATGATGTTCCAGGAATCGGCCGGTGGTGTTGCTGTCCTCGATGCCCAGCTCGGCGCCACGCAGGCCGGCGTCTTCCGGCTCGGGGGTGACGTTGGAAAGGACGGGGCCCTGGTCCACGACCCACTGGATATAGCCGATGCGGACATCCATCCCGGAGGCCGTCAGCGGAGCCGATACCCAGCACGTGAATACCAAGAATATGAGGGATTTCAGATGAATTCGCATGGGGCGCCTCTCTACTTGTCGTTATGCCCATGAGCTTAGGGAAGACGAGAGAGCACGAAAATATTCAGAAAGTAGCAATACGCCTGTACGAAAGAACTATTCCCTGCGTTCGAGACCCCCTGCAGGCATTGACAAGGTCATCAATGATGGGATGAAGGCGTGCACTCATTCCTTGGCGCCTCTTCCTCGAGGCTACTACCAAGGAACAGGAGCGAGGGCTCGAAAGTGGCATTCAGGGGGCGGGGAGGGGTTTCTAGACTGGGAGCAGATCGCCCGTCCGCCCATCGATCGCGGTGGATCGGTCCTCAGCTATCCAACAGAGGTATTCGGTATGACAATTCCCTTTCCCCTCAAAGCATGCGTCGCTGCCGGCCTGTTCGGGTGGGCGGCACTGGTCATGGGCCATGGCGACGTGACCCCCCAGGAAGTCGATACCGGGAGCCTCCCCGAGCTGGGTTCCGAGCCATTGATGGAGAACCCGTTCCGGGCCGGCAACGAGCACGGTGACTACAACGAGGAGGCGATCGAGGTCGGGGAGAGCGGGTATTCCGGCAACTGCGCCGCCTGCCATGGCATCCAGGCGCAGTCGGGGGGGCTGACGCCGGACTTGCGCGAACTCGAAGAGTGGGATGACGAATACTTCATCGGTCGTGTGCTGAACGGGACCGATCGGGGCATGCCATCCTTCAAGAGCAACCTTGACCAGAACGCCATCTGGGCGATCAAGACCTATGTCGAGTCGGTCAAGGAGTGACGCCACGGTTCCATGAAAGTGAGGGGGAGGAGTCATGTCGTTGACTCGATGGCTTGCCGTTTTGACACTGGCATGGAGCGCATTCTCGAGTGCGAGCGAGTCGATCCTCGAGCGTGCTCCCGAGAGGACCTATGACATCGTCATCGAGTCGGGCTACTTGAATGTCGGGGTCTATCGTGACTTTCCGCCCTACTCCTACGAGAAGGAAGGGGAGGCAGTCGGCGTCGATATCGATATCGGAAAGCGGATCGCCGCAGGGTTGGGGGTGGACTTCCGGGTGCACTGGATCACGCCCGATGAAACCCTGGATGACGACCTGCGCAACAACGTCTGGAAAGGGCACTACCTGGCCAAGCGGCGCATTGCCGATGTCATGCTGAGGGTCCCGTATGACAAGCAATACGCCTATATGCGCGACTCCACCGGTGAGGTGATCAACGATCAGGTCGTGATGTTCGCGCCCTACCAGCGGGAGCAATGGCAGATCGCCTTCGATCCCGACGATATCGAGTCGGTCGAGACGATAGCGGTATTCCAGTACCACCCCATCGGCGTCGAGATCGACACCCTGCCGGCGACATACCTGACGTCTGCCTTCGCGGGTCAGTTGCGCGGCAATACGCACCATTTCGCCAACATGAGTCAGGCCTTCAAGGCGATGGTCGACGATGAGGTAAGCGCGGTCATGGGAATGCGGGCCGAGATCGACCATGAGCTGGGTATCCGTTCTGGCCAGGGTTTCGAGGCGGCCGGCAATGGCTTTCCGGGAATGGGCAGGCAGGCCTGGGATGTCGGCATGGCAGTCAAGCACACCCACCGGCAGCTGGGATATGCGATCGAAGAGATAGTGGATCGTATGGTGCGTGAGGGCGAGATCGCAGAGATCTTCGATCGCCATGGGTTGCGCTACGGCATGCCCGCGTTCTACGAGGAAATCCTGGGCACCGAAGAGGGGAACTCGTCGTGAAGGACGCTGGATACTGCTGATTGGCCTGGCGCACGCGCCCTCGATAACCGCAGGCACTCCCTGCGGTTTTTTGTGTTCTTGAAGGTCTTACTACCAAGTGATGAGGGAAGTCGTGCGAGGGTTCGATTGTTGCCGGAAACCTTGCCGACAAGAATTGCCGGGGAGACGGGAAGATTTCCCGGAGTGCCGCGACATCCTGAAAACAAGAGAGTGAGAGCGCAACCATGAAATTGAATCCAGTCGGTCGACAGTTTGCCCTCAGTGCCCTCGCGCTGGCCGTGTCCTCTGGTGCATATGCGGTCACCGATGAGGATATCATGAACGATCACGAAACGGCCGATACCGTGGTCAGCTACGGCATGGGGCTGCAGGGTCAGCGCTACAGTGCCATCGATATCCTGAATACGGACAACGTCCAGTCCCTGCAGCCGCTCTGGGCCTTCTCGTTCGGTGGCGAGAAGATGCGCGGCCAGGAATCCCAACCCCTGGTCGAGGATGGCGTGATGTACGTCACGGCCTCCTATTCGCGTGCCTATGCCATCGACGCCAGGACCGGCGAGGAAATCTGGCAGTACGATGCCCGCTTGCCGGATGGCATCATGCCGTGCTGTGACGTGATCAATCGCGGCGGCGCCCTGTATGGCGATCTGTTCTTCTTCGCGACCCTCGATGCCAAGCTGGTCGCCCTGAACAAGGAGACGGGCAAGGTAGTATGGATCAAGCCGGTGGCGGACTATCAGGAAGGGTATTCCATCACCGCTGCCCCGATGATCGTCAAGGGCAAGCTGATCACCGGTGTCTCCGGTGGTGAGTTCGGCATCGTCGGCAAGGTCGAGGCGTATGATCCGGCTACCGGGGACAAGCTCTGGACTCGTCCGACCGTCGAAGGCCACATGGGCTATGTCTACCAGGATGGCGAAGCCATCGAGAACGGGATTTCCGGTGGAGAGGCCGGCAAGACCTGGCCGGGTGACATGTGGAAGACCGGCGGTGCGGCAACCTGGCTGGGTGGGACCTACGATCCGGATACCGACTCGCTGTTCTTCGGTACCGGCAACCCGGCACCCTGGAACTCGCACCTGCGCCCCGGGGACAACCTCTTCTCTTCCTCCCGGGTGGCGCTCGACCCCGATGACGGCAGCATCAAGTGGCACTTCCAGACCACGCCCAACGACGGCTGGGACTATGACGGCGTCAACGAACTGATCTCCTTCGACTACGAAGAGAACGGCACGACCGTCAAGGCGGCCGCTACCGCCGACCGCAACGGCTTCTTCTATGTCCTCGATCGTAGCGACGGCAGCTTCATCCGTGGCTTCCCGTTCGTCGACGAGATCACCTGGGCCGAGGGGCTCGACGAGAACGGTCGGCCGATCTTTACCGAGGGGCGGCCAGGCGACCCCGCCGATGTGGAGGGCGAGAAAGGCGAGAGCGTGCTGGCCCGGCCGGCCTTCCTGGGGGGCAAGAACTGGATGCCCATGGCCTATAGCCAGGATACCGGCCTGTTCTACGTGCCCTCCAACGAATGGGCCATGGATATCTGGAACGAACCGGTCTCCTACAAGAAGGGGGCGGCCTATCTGGGAGCGGGGTTCACCATCAAGCCGGCCAACGAGGACTACATCGGGGTGCTCAGGGCCATGGATCCCAAGACCGGTGAGGAAGTCTGGCGCCATGAGAACCGTGCCCCGCTGTGGGGCGGTGTCATGGCCACGGCAGGCAACCTGGTGTTTACCGGCACCCCGGAGGGCTACCTGAAGGCGTTCGATGCCAGAACCGGTGAAGAACTGTACCGCTTCAATACCGGCTCCGGGGTCGTCGGTACGCCCATCACCTGGACCATGGACGGCGAACAGTATGTCTCCGTCGCCTCGGGCTGGGGGGGCGCGGTGCCGCTGTGGGGGGGGGAGGTCGCCAAGGTCGTCAAGGACTTCAATCAGGGGGGCATGCTGTGGACCTTCAAGCTCCCGGCGGAGCACGCCGGCCAGGACCTGGCCGATCGCTGAGCGCTGCCCGGCCCGGTGTTGCCGGGCCCGGTGTTGCCGGGCCGGGTACCGACCCCGAGGCTCGCGACCTACGACCAAAGGCCCCCGTCGTTCCCCCCCATAGCAGCATGGGCCGTTCGTCAGATTTCGCTACGCTCTACACAGGCCCGGTCAACGACTACGGCACCTCGCCGGCCGCCGAGCCACCAGAGATCTCCATACACGCAGGAGTGCACGTCATGATCTACGCCAATCCCGGTAGCACTGGATCGGTCGTTTCCTTCGAGAAACGCTACGGCAACTACATCGGCGGTGAGTTCGTCGCCCCGGTCAAGGGCCAGTACTTCGACAACATCAGCCCGGTCAACGGTGAGGTGATCTGCGAGATCCCGCGCTCCACTGCCGAGGACATCGAGCTGGCGCTGGACGCCGCGCACGCCGCCGCGCCCGCCTGGGGCAAGACCTCCGCCGCCGAGCGCTCCAACCTCCTGCTGAAGCTCGCCGATCGCATCGAGCAGAACCTGGAGATGCTCGCCGTGGCCGAGACCTGGGACAACGGCAAGGCGGTGCGCGAGACGCTCAACGCCGACCTCCCGCTGGCGGTCGATCACTTCCGCTACTTCGCCGGTTGCATCCGCGCCCAGGAGGGCACTGCCGCCGATATCGACGCCAACACCGTGGCCTATCACTTCCACGAGCCGCTGGGGGTGGTGGGGCAGATCATCCCCTGGAACTTCCCGCTGCTGATGGCCGTCTGGAAGCTCGCCCCGGCACTGGCCGCCGGCAACTGCGTGGTGCTCAAGCCCGCCGAGCAGACCCCGGCGTCGATCCTCAAGCTGATGGAGCTGGTCGGCGACCTGCTGCCGGCCGGGGTGGTCAACGTGGTCAACGGCTATGGCGCCGAGGCGGGTCAGGCCCTGGCCACCAGCAAGCGTATCGCCAAGATTGCCTTCACCGGCTCCACCCCGGTGGGCGCGCACATCCTCAAGTGCGCCGCCGAGAACATCATCCCCTCCACCGTGGAGCTGGGCGGCAAGTCGCCGAACATCTACTTCGCCGACATCATGGATGCCGAGCCGGAGTTCATCGACAAGGCCGCGGAAGGGCTGGTGCTGGCCTTCTTCAACCAGGGCGAGGTGTGCACCTGTCCGTCGCGGGCGCTGATCCAGGAGAGCATCTACGACGCCTTCATGGCCAAGGTCATGGAACGGGTGGGCAAGATCAAGCGCGGCAATCCGCTGGATACCGACGTTCAGGTCGGCGCCCAGGCGTCCCAGGAGCAGTTCGACAAGATCATGTCCTACATGGAGATCGCCCGCGAGGAGGGCGCCGAGTTCCTCACCGGCGGCGACAAGGAGAGCTTCGACCCGGCCTACGACAAGGGGTATTACATCCAGCCGACGCTGCTCAAGGGCAACAACAGCATGCGCGTGTTCCAGGAGGAGATCTTCGGCCCGGTGGTCGCGGTGACCACCTTCAAGGACGAGGCCGAGGCGCTGGCCATCGCCAACGACACCGAGTTCGGCCTCGGCGCCGGGGTGTGGAGCCGCGACATCAACGTCGCCTTCCGCATGGGGCGGGGTATCCAGGCCGGCCGGGTGTGGACCAACTGCTACCACCAGTACCCGGCGCATGCCGCCTTCGGTGGCTACAAGAAGTCCGGCGTGGGCCGCGAGACCCACAAGGTGGCCCTCGAGCACTACCAGCAGACCAAGAACCTGCTGGTCAGCTACGACACCAACCCGCTGGGCTTCTTCTGAGGCCGGGGTCACGACGCCGTGAAGGCATTTCTCGCAAGGCAAGCCGTGTAGTGTCAGCGGTGAGAAGCTTGGGGCACGACGCGAGTCGCGCCCCTTTTTTACGGCGTCAGCTGCTGACCGTGACCCCGGTCAAGGGGCGCCATGATATTTCCGCTCCGGCGCTTGCCGTCCGTGAGACGGCATTCCCCCGGGCGTACGATGAGGGTGAATTCCCTTCTAGCCTCCAGAGCCCCTGACGCCAACATCCACCGGCAACCGGATGGGTTGCCTCGAGAGGAGAGTCGAGATGGACAAGACGATGAAAGCCGCCGTGGTGCGGCAGTTCGGTGAGCCCCTGGCCATCGAGGAGGTCGAGGTGCCGCGCCCCGGTCCGGGCGAGGTGCTGGTAAAGATCGCCGCCTCCGGGGTCTGTCATACCGACCTGCATGCCGCCCACGGCGACTGGCCGGTCAAACCCAGTCCGCCCTTCATTCCCGGGCACGAGGGGGTCGGTCACGTGGCGGCCGCGGGCGCGGGGGTCAAGCACGTCAAGGAGGGCGATCGGATCGGGGTGCCCTGGCTGCACTCCGCCTGCGGCCACTGCGAGCACTGCCTGGGGGGTTGGGAGACCCTGTGCGAGACCCAGCAGAACACCGGCTATTCGGTGAACGGCGGCTTCGCCGACTACACCCTGGCCGTCGCCGACTACGCCGGCCACCTGCCTGATAGTGTCGGTTTCGTCGAGATCGCACCGGTGCTATGCGCGGGCGTCACCGTCTACAAGGGGCTCAAGGTGACCGATACCCGCCCTGGCCAGTGGGTGGTGATCTCGGGGATCGGCGGGCTGGGGCACATGGCGGTGCAGTACGCCAGGGCCATGGGGCTCAACGTGGCCGCGGTCGACATCGACGACGCCAAGCTGGCGCTAGCCGAGCGGCTGGGGGCCAGCGTCACCGTCAATGCGGCCAAGACCGACCCGGTTGCCTACCTGAAGAAGGCGATCGGCGGTGCCCATGGGGTGCTGGTGACCGCGGTGTCGCCCAAGGCCTTCGAGCAGGCCCAGGGCATGGTGCGCCGCGGCGGCACCATCTCGCTCAATGGCCTGCCGCCCGGTGATTTCCCGCTGCCGATCTTCGAAACCGTGCTCAACGGCATCACCGTGCGCGGTTCGATCGTCGGCACGCGCCAGGATCTCCAGGAGGCGCTGGACTTTGCCGGTGAGGGCAAGGTCAAGGCGACGGTGGCCACCGATCGCCTGGAGAACATCAACGAGGTGTTCAAGAGGATGCTCGACGGCCAGATCGAGGGTCGTATCGTGCTCGACATGGCCGGCTGAACGCCGACCGGCGACGACCCGTGGGGCGCGACCTTGGTCGCGCCCCGTGTCGTTGCTGTCACCGGCCTCGGCGCTACCGAAGCCCACCGCGTCCCGGTAGCGTGTTCTGCTGGCTCCCCGATAATCCCAGCACCCGGGCCTCCTGCCGTCGTCGTTGCCTGAGATCCCACAGGGTGGCGGCGGCCAGCAGCACGAAGCCGGCCAGCTCGACCGAGGCGTGATAGTCGACGAACAGCGCGTAGAGGATGGTGGCGCTGCCCGCCGTCGCCAGCAGCGTCGGGCCGACGGCGTGATGGCGCCGGATGCCGGCGGCCAGCGTTGCCAGGGTCAGCAGCACGAAGGCGGCGATGGCAAGCGTCCAGGCCCCCTCGTCGAGGGCCAGGCCAATGCCCAGCAACGGCAGCAGGCCGACCAGCGCCAGGGTGCCGTAGCAGCTCAGCAGCGCCAGGCACAGGGCCGCGATGCCGAGCAGCCCGCGGCGGCGCAACAGCAGCAACCAGCGCCTGGGGTCGCGCCGCTGCCACCACTGCCGCAGGTGCGAGGGTCCCGATTCACCGCGGCGCATGCCGACCTCGATGGCATGGGCGCCGAAGCTCGCCGCGACCTCTCGGGTCTGGGCGCTGGGGCTCAGGGCGAAGTAGTCGTGGCTGCCCACCACCTCGACCTCCTCGAAGCCGGCCTCCGCGAACAGCGCCAGTAGCTCCTCCCTGACGGTGGCCCCCACCACGCACTCGACCCACAGGCGCGGGTCCTCGTGACAGTCCACCGAGACTGGACGATGGATCACCACGTCGGCGAGCTGAAGGCGCCCACCGGGCTTGAGCACCCGGAACATCTCGGCGACGGCGCGACGCTTGTCCGGTACCAGGTTGAGGGCACCGTTGCTGGTGATGCTGTCGACGCTGGCATCGGGCAGCGGCAGCCGCTCCGCCGAGCCCTGGACCACACTCAGATTGTCGGTGCCGGCGGCGGTGATCTTGAGCTTGCGGGTCATGGCGGCGGTGAGGTCCAGGGCGATGACCCGGCCGTCGGGGCCGACGAGGCGGCCGGCGATCAGCGAGTCGTTGCCGGCGCCGGCGCCGAGGTCGAGCACCCGGTCGCCGTAGTGAATGGCCCTGGCCCGGAAGGGGTAGCCGACGCCGGCGAAGGAGGCCAGCAGCGGAGGCGGCAGGTCCGCCAGCTGCTCCTCGGGGTAGCCGAGCGCCCGGCAGGCCGAGCCACCGACGGGGAAGTGGAAGGGGGAGTCCGGGGTGTCGGCCACGGCACTGTACATGCCCTGGACGGCATCGCTGATCTGCCGGGGCGAGTACCCGAGTATGGCTACCATGAGAATTCTCCTCCCGGGGCGGGGCGATCCGCCTAGTCGTCGAACTGGTCGAGCAGGCTGCGGATGCGGTGACGCAGACGCGTCGGGGCCTTCACCGTGCCGGCGGCTTCCACCCTGGCCCGTAGTCGTTTCTCGAATTCGGCGCGTGTGAAGCAGTCGCGGCAGCGGCTCAGGTGTCGCTCGATATCGGCCGCCTGCCGGTGATCCAGCTCACGGTCGAGATAGTCGAAGAGCCGCTCGATGACCTCCTCGCAGCTCGGCTCCCTTGGGTTCATGATCGCGGCCCTCCCTGCCCCGGGTGGTGGGGTGTCACGCCCGCCTCCCTGGCCTGCTCCCAGAGCGTCTTCTGCAGCCGGGCACGCGCCCGGTTCAGCCGCGAGCGCACCGTGCCCAGCGGGATGCCGAGCAGGCGAGACACCTCGTCATACGTATAGCCCTGCACCTCCACCAGCACAATCGTCACCCGGAAGGGGTCGGGGAGGGCGTCCAGGGCTCGCTGCAGGTCCTCCTGCAGCAGGCTGTTGAAGAACTGCTCCTCCAGGCTGCCCCACCAGAGCAGGAAGGGCTGATGCAGTTGCTGGAAGAGGGTGAAGTCGCCGGTGTCGAGGTCGTCCGGGGACGGCGGTTCGTTGCCACCGGGGGCCTGGGGGCGACTCTGCCGCCGCCGCCACTCGCTGATGAAGGTGTTGGTGAGGATATGGAACAGCCAGGCCTCGAAGCGCTCGGGATCGCGCAGCTTGTCGAGCCGGGTCCAGGCCTTGCCGACCGCCTCGGCGACGATGTCCTCGGCATCGTCCGGATGGCGGGTGAGGCGCAGGGCCGTGCCGTAGAGCCGGTCCATCAATGGCTCCAGGCGTTGTTCGAACCACTGCCGGCGGCTGGCCGCATCGCGGTAGCTCATGAAGGCTCCCGAGTCGTCCCGATGGGGCATGGCGGGCCACGGCATCGGGGGGCTGGTGAACGGGCTGGCAAGGGGCATGGCTCACCTCTTGGAGCATGGGACGCGCGCCGGCGGCGGGCAAGTCGAGGGTATGGCAGGGACGCGGCGACCGGCCCCCGGGTTCCCGTCCCGTGCCGGGAACCATCCCGAAGGCGGCTGCGTCCTGGGGGCACACGGCACTCGGGTGTCGTGCCACGCCAAGCCGAAGAGGAGAGAGAGCATGACCATCACGGCAGCTTCCACGTCCCGTGCCCCATCCACCTCACCCGCGGTGGATCGCCGCGAGCTCGAGGCGCGGGTCAAGGCGATGTATCGCGAGGTGGCCGAGACGCCGGAGGGGGACTTCCACTTCGAGATGGGGCGGGCGCTGGCCGAGCGGCTGGGCTATGAACCGAACGCCCTGGACCGGATCCCCGCCGCGGCCATCGACTCCTTCGCCGGGGTCGGTCACTTCCTCGACCTGGCCGAGCTCCTGCCCGGCGAGACGGTGCTCGACCTCGGCAGTGGTTCCGGCATGGACAGCCTGCTCGCCGCCCTCGCGGTGGAGCCCGAGGGACGGGTGCTGGGGCTCGACATGACCGAGGCCCAGCGCGAGAAGGCGTCAGGGCTGGCCGCCGAGGCGGGCTTTACCAACGTCGAGTTCCATGCCGGCTACATCGAGTCACCGCCCTTCGCCGACGGCAGCGTCGACGTGGTGATCAGCAACGGCGTCATCAACCTGTCGGCGGACAAGCCGCGGGTCTTCGCCGAGGCGGCCAGGGTGCTGCGCCCCGGCGGGCGGCTGGCGCTCGCCGACATCGTCACCGAGGCGCCGCTGCCGGAGAAGGTCTCCTGCAACGCCACCCTGTGGGCCGCCTGTATCGGCGGGGCCAGCCAGCAGGACGACTACCGTGCAGCCATCGAGGCGGCGGGTCTCACTGTCCGGATCGTCCGCGAGCACCCCGAGTACCGCTTCCTGACCGAATCGGCTCGGGGTGCCAGCGAGACCTACGGCGTCAAGAGCATCTCGTTGCTGGCCATCAAGGCCTAGACAACCAGGCGTTCATCCGAGAGAGGAGAGGTACCATGAAAGCCATCATCAAGCAGTCAGCACTGGCCCTGGGGCTGGTCGCGGCCCTGCCCATTACCGCGGCACTCGCCCAGGATGACGATGCCTTGCCGGCAGGCTTCCAGACCGAGCCGGTTCTGAAGACGACCACGACCCGCGACGGCGACGCCATCGCCTGGCAGCAGGGATCGCCGGAGATCGTCTCGGTGATCGGCACCATCGAGCCCGGTGGGCGTACGCCCCTGCATCAACACCCGGTCCCGGTCTTCGTCTATATCCTCGAGGGCGAGGTCGAGTTGCGCACCGAGGGTGGCGATCCCCATGTCTACGGGCCGGGAGAGGCCTATATCGAGGCCCTCAACCGGGACCATCAACTCTTCAATGTCTCGGATAGCGACGCCAAGGTACTGGTGGTGTTCGCCGGGACGGAAGGCCAGCCCACGACGGTGGCGAGCGAGTAAGCCGTGAGCTCGGTTGTGGCGGGGCCGAGGCTGCTGAGGGATGCCCCCGTGCAACCGAACCCACCGATGTATCGCAGGGGCGCTGCACGCCGGGCATGGAGTGCGGCGCTCTTGCGATAGCGGGACAGCACGCTAGCATGGCGGGAATACCCCGACGAAAAGGAGCCGGGTCATGTGGCGACAGCAGGAACTGCGCCTGGCGCCGCGCCCGCGCGGCTTTCACCTGATCACCGACGAGGTCGCCGACGGCCTGCCCGGGTTGCGGGAGGTGTCGACGGGGCTGCTGCACCTGCAGCTGCTGCACACCTCGGCGTCGCTGACGCTCAACGAGAACGCCGACCCGGACGTGCGCCACGACCTGGATGCCTTCCTGCGCGAGCGCATTCCCGGCGACCTGCCCTATTTCCGCCATACCCTGGAGGGCCCCGACGACATGCCGGCCCATATCTGCGCCAGCCTGCTCGGCACCCAGTTGACCCTGGCGGTGCGCGGCGGCCGTCTGGCGCTGGGGACCTGGCAGGGCCTGTGGCTCGGCGAGCATCGCGACCACGGCGGTGCCCGCCGGCTGATCGCCACCCTGCAGGGTGAATGAGTCACGGCGAGGCGCGCTCAGCCCCCGGGGCGAGCTCTCATGGCCGCATCACCATCTTCGCATCGGTGAGCCGCTTGACCACACTCTTGTAGCTGTTCTTGAGGATCACCATCTCGCCGCTGGCCAGGATGACCACGGCCACCGGCTCGTGGCGCGGCTCGTTTTCCGCCTCGGCCTCGGGACGAATCTGCGCGATCTGGTCGAGATGCAGCAGCAGGACGTACGCCTCCTCCGTGGTGGGATAGTCGGTGATGACCTCGAGGAATCGGTAACTCATAGTCGTTTAGCTCCATGAGCGGTAGATGGTCCTTAGTCTAGTCGAGGCCCGGCGATGTCTCGTGCGGTGCTGCCAGTCAGTCGCCGGTGAAGATGCTCAGAACCAGCGCGTGGCGCGACTAGGGTCGCTGTTCTTCCAGCCAGTGCCCTGCCAGGCGCCGCGCATGGTCCAGGTGGCGAACGGCGGCCAGGCGGCCGGCTTCGCGATACAGGCCGGCGCGACGCAGCTTCATCACCATCCGCGCCGGCATGCCGATGAAGATCAGCCCCACCCGCTGCGCGCGCAGCTCCTCGACCAGCGACTGCAGGGCAACGATGGCGGTGGCGTCCAGGCTCGGCACGTCGCGCATGTCGAGCATCACCACCCTGACCTCCGGGTCCACCACCCGCAGCGACGAGATCGCCTTCTCGGCGGCGCCGAAGAACAGCGGGCCGTTGACGTCGTAGAGCGCCACCTGACGGGGCAGGTCGCGGGCCAGTTCGCTGTCGTCGGCGTCGAGGCGGCGGGCATGGGTCAGCTCGGCCATGCGGCGGATGAACAGCGCCGCGGCGAGCCCCATGCCCACGGCAACCGCCAGCACCATGTCGAAGATCACCGTGAGCGCAAAGCAGATCACCAGGATCGCCACGTCGCTCGCCGGGGCGCTCTTCAGGGTGTGCAGGAAGTGGCGGGCCTCGCTCATGTTCCAGGCGATGATGAACAACAGGGCGGCCAGCGCCGCCATGGGCACCAGGCCGAGCACGCCGGCCAGGGCCACCACCGCGAGCAACACCACCAGCGAATGCACCACGGCGGCCAGCGGCGAGGCGGCGCCGCTGCGGATGTTGGTGGCGGTGCGGGCGAGTGCGGCGGTGGCGGTGATGCCGCCGAAGAAGGGCACCACGATGTTGCCGATCCCCTGGCCGACCAGCTCGGCATTGGGGTCGTGGCGGGTGCGGGTCAGGCCATCGGCCACCACCGCGCAGAGCAGCGACTCGATGGCCGCCAGCATGGCGATGGCCAGTGCCGGGCCGAGCAGCTCGCGGATCAGCGCGAAGTCCACCGCGAGCGGCGTGCCGTCCGGCCCGGGTAACCGCCAGGGCGCCACCAGGGCCGGGGCGAAGGGCGGGATGCCGCTGCCGCTTCGGCCCTGGAACTCCCAGCCGAAGCGCGAGGCGATGGTGTCGATCTCCACCCCCAGCGGGGTGATGGCGAGCGCGGCCAGGGTACCGACCACCAGGCCCACCAGGGGTGCCGGCACCGGCAGCTCGAGCCGTGGCCAGAGCACCAGGGTGGCCAGCGTCACCAGGCCGATGCCCAGCTCGGCCGGCGCCAGGCTCGGCAGTCCGCGGGCGATGGCGGCCAGGTTGTGCGGGGTGCTGTCGCCGAGCTCGACCCCGGCCAGGCCCAGGAAATCGGGGAGCTGCAGCAGGGCGATCACCACCGCGATGCCCGCGGTGAAGCCCAGCACCACCGGGTAGGGCACGAACTGGATCAGGCTGCCCAGCCGCGCCAGCCCCAGGGCCACCAGGATCAGCCCGGCCATCAGCGTGGCGATCAGCAGCCCGCCGATGCCGTGACTGGCGACGATGGGGAAGAGGATCGCCACGAAGGCGGCGGTGGGGCCGGAGATGTTGAAGCGTGACCCGCCGGTGAGGGCGATGATGGCGCCGGCGACGATCGCGGTGTAGAGGCCGTGCTGGGGCGGCACCCCGGTGGCGATGGCCAGCGCCATGGAGAGCGGCACCGCGACGATGCCGATGGTCAGCCCCGCCATCAGGTCACGCCGCAACTCGGCGAAGCCGTAACCCTGTCGCCAGGCGGCAATCAGGGCGCTACCGGGCATGGGAAGACGGTAAGCAGGGGGGCGGGGTGGGTGGGACATGGCGGTTCCTTGCCGGCGAGACGAGCCCCTTAAGCTACGCCCGGCCGTTGCACTGCCGCAAGGCGGCCAAGGTATGACGGCCCCTGACGCAAGACGGCGACGCCCGCAGGCGTCGCCGTTGTCGTGATGGGCGCCGAGCCGCGGTTCAGGCCTGGGTGGCCTCGGCAGGCGGCTGGCCCACGGCGCCGGGCATGGCCTGGACGTTGCCGCCCTCGCCGGCCAGTGCCAGGAAGTGCAGGTGTCGCTCGTACTCCGAGAGCACGTCACCGATCACCTGGCCGCGGGTATAGCCGTTGAGGTCCTGTCCGGTACCACCCTCGGCCAGGTAGACGTCCAGCCGCACGTAGTAGTCGTCGTCCACCGGCAGGAAGCTCGGTGTGCGCATGCGGTGCGGGCAGACCTGATAGACGAAGCTGGAGGCATTCTCCAGCAGCACCTGCAGGGTCAGGTTCGGCAGCGGCTCGCCCTCGACAGGCTCCTCGGTCACCGTGGCCTCCTGGCCGCGGCTCTCCAGTTCCTGGGCGAACTGGGTCAGCGCGGGCCGGATGGCGTGCTCGATGGTGGCGGCGGCACCGGCGCGTGTCGAGGTGTCCAGGGCGCGGTCGAGGCGCTCGCGCCAGTCGCCACCCGGGGCGGTGCCGGAGACGCGGCGCCGGGCATCGGCCTTGCGACCCTCCAGCTTGAGTGCCTTGTACATGCCCACCATGATCGCGAAGATCACCAGCGAGAAGGGCAGGGCGGTGATCACCACGGCGCTCTGCAGGGCGGCCAGACCGCCGGCCATCAGCAGCGCGATGGTGATCAGGCCGATCACCATCGACCAGAAGATGCGCAGGCGCACCGGGGCGTCGTGGTTCACGTCGGAGAGGATCGAGGTGAAGTTGGCCAGTACCAGGGCGCCGGAGTCCGCCGAGGTGACGAAGAAGACGATGCCCAGCACCGTGACCACGGCGGCGGTGAGTCCGACCCAGGGGTAATGCTCGAGCAGGGTGTACATGGTGGTCTGGGGGGTGTTCAGGGCCTGCTCGCCCAGTTCGACCACGCCCTGGTTGGCGACCAGGTCGATGCCGCTGTTACCGAATACCGACATCCACACCATCATGAAGGCCAACGGGATGAACAGGGCGCCGGCGACGAACTCGCGGATGGTGCGGCCGCGGGAGATGCGCGCCAGGAACAGACCGACGAAGGGGGTCCAGGCGATCCACCAGCCCCAGAAGAAGATCGTCCACCACATCTTCCACTCGTTGGCCGCGTCGCCGGCGAAGGCGTAGGTATCGAAGCTCTTGGCCACGAAGCCCGAGAAGTAGTCGCCGGCATTGTTCACCACCATGTCGAGCAGCTTCAGGGTGTGACCCTGGAAGAGCACGAACAGCAGCAGCGCCAGTGCCAGCAGCATGTTGAACTCGGAGAGCCGGCGGATGCCCTTCTCCACGCCGCTGACCACCGAGATCGTCGCGAGCACGACCACCAGGGCGATCAGGATGATCTGCACCGAGAGGCTCTCGGGCACGTCGAACATGTAGGCCAGACCGTAGTTCAGCTGCATCACGCCGATGCCCAGGCTGGTGGCGATGCCGAACACCGTGGAGATCACCGCGGTGATGTCCACGGCGCTGCCGATGGGGCCGTGGATGCGCTTGCCGAGCAGCGGATAGAGGGCGCTGCGGATGGCCAGCGGCAGGCGGTGGCGATAGCTGAAGTAGGCCAGTGCCATGCCCATCAGCACGTAGAGTCCCCAGCCGGAGAGCCCCCAGTGCATGAAGGTCTGGACCACGGCGGCGCGCATCGCCTCCTGGCTCTCCGGGGTCATGTCCGGTGGCGCCAGGTAGTGGGCCACCGGCTCGGCGACGCTGAAGAACAGCAGGTCGATGCCGATGCCGGCGGCGAACAGCATTGCCGACCAGGAGAGCAGCGAGAACTCCGGCCGCGAGTGGTCGGGACCGAGGCGGATGCTGCCGAAGCGCGAGGCGCCGATGGCGATCACGAAGACCAGGTAGGCCACGACCGCCAGCATGTAGTACCAGCCGAAGGTCTCGCTGACCCAGGCCAGGCCGGCATCGAAGAAGGCACCGGCCTGCTCGGTGAAAAGCATGGTCAGTACGAGGAAGACCAGGATGCCGGCAACCGAACCGTGGAACACGGCCGGATTGAGACGATCCCGTCGTTCGAGGGGGGCATTGTCATGCGCCATGGGACTGACTCCCTGAATGTTGTTGATGTCGAGTCTCACGCCGTCGTCGGGCGACGGGTGGGCAGGGCTGTCGTGCGAGCGTCCGGATGATGTCGTGGTGTGATTTTAATTGAACGCGCAATCAAAATAACGCCAACCGGTACGCCATGCTAGCCCCGGCTCCTCAGGTGTCGCCATTGGACATGAGACGGGTAGCAGCATCGGCACCGCCAGGCTTGACCGGGACGGCGACGGACACCGGCCTCGCCCGGCGGTGTCACCAGGCGAGTGCGTCGTCACCGGGTATCGCTGGCCGTGGTTCGGTGCGTGCTGCATAATGATTTTTTATTGATTGATCGTTCAAATAAAATACGTGCTTCTGGTGTCGGCTGCAACCCTGCGTTGAATGCTGGCACGGCAGCCGGCCCGGGAAATTCCAGGCTGGTGGTCGTGGCGATGGTGATCCTCTACAACGTCCCCGGCATCGCCCTGTGGCTGCCTGGCACGAAAAGGCCCGACACGGAGGTCGGGCCAGGGGGGGAACGCAGCGGGAGAGGGACGGGTCAGCCGTCGTGATGCCAGGGAGAATGGCCGTGGCGCTTGCCATGGGCCTCGTCTCCGCGCGGTCTCATGGCGGCCTTCAATTCCTCCAGTTGCTCGTCACTGAGCAGTTCGGCCAGGCTGGCCTGATGCGTGGCCCGCATGTCCCGCATGGCCTCGCGACGCTCCTCCCGGGAGTCGAAATCCCGGCCGCGCAGCTCCTCGAGATCGGCATAGATCGACTCGCGGGCCTCACGCAGGGCCTCGCGCTCCTCGTCACTGAGCTCCCAGCTGTCGACCAGCGTCTCGAGGCGCTCCTCCATGGCGGCACGACGGCTCTCGCGCCACTCGCTGCGATGCTCCTCGTGCATTTCACGGCGGGCCTCCGCGAGGGCCTCACGCTGCTCCTCGTCGAGGATCCCGTCGACACGCTCGCGGTGCTGCTGGTGCAGCTCGCGCATGGCCTGGTGGTGTTCGCCATGGGCCTCTTCCAGGGCCTCGCGGGTGGTCTCGTCGAGACCGGCGCGCTCGAACAGCGCCTGGCGCTGGGCTTCGCGCTGCTCCCGATACTGCTCCCAGCCCTGATGGCGTCCCTCGCCGTGGGGGCCGGCGGTGGCGGCAAGCGACAGTGGCGCGATGGCGACGGCGAGCAGGGCGGGCAGCAGCAGCTTGCGCGACAGGGATGTCTTCATGGTGGCACTCCTCGAGGGCTTGAGTTGACGATGGCAGTCTCGCCCGGCGCCGTGCAAGGGCGATGCAGCGAAGGTGCAAAGGTCGTGCATCGCGCGCTCTCCTACTCCTCCGGCTGGTACTTGTAGCCGACGCCATAGACCGAGCGGATGATCTCCCGCTCCGGCCACACCTCGCCGATCTTCTTGCGCAACTTCTTGACGTGGCTGTCCACGGTGCGCTCGGAGACGATGCGGTGGTCGCGGTACATGTGATCCATCAACTGGTCGCGGGAGAAGATCCGGCCGGGGGCGTGCATCATCACCCGCAGCAGCTGGAACTCCACCGCGGTCAGGCCCAGGTCCTGGCCGTCGGCCAGCGCCCGCCAGCCGTCGTCGTCGAGCACCAGGTCACTGCCGGTCGCGGTGGCGGGATCCTGGGCCGCCCGGCTGCGGCGCAGTACCGCCTTGACCCTGGCCACCACTTCCCGCGGACTGAAGGGCTTGCAGATGTAGTCGTCGGCGCCGAGCTCGAGGCCCAGCAGGCGGTCCACCTCCTCGACCCGCGCGGTGAGCATGATCACCGCCAGCCGCGGCCAGCGCTGGCGGATCTCGCGGCACAGGGTCAGGCCGTCGGTGCCCGGCAGCATCAGGTCGAGCAGCACCAGGTCGGGGGCCTGGCCGCCCTCCCTGGCGTGTTCGAGCCAGGGCAGTACCGCATCGCCGTGGTCCAGGTGGTGGGTGGAGAAGCCGTTGCCCTCCAGGTAATCGGCGACCAGCCGGGCGATCTTGGGCTCGTCCTCGACGATCAGGACGGTGTCCGCCGGGGTGTCGTGGTAGTTCATGCGAGTCTCTCCCTGAGGCCTGGGTCGTCGAGTGCCGGAAACTCCAGCGTCCAGCATAACCCACCGAGCGCCGATGACGAGGCCACCATGCGTCCGCCATGGGCCTTGACCAGGGCGGAGGCGATGGAGAGCCCCAGGCCGCTGCCGCCACTGGCGCGACTGCGCGAGCCCTCGACCCGGTAGAGGCGTTCGGTCAGCCGCGGCAGTTCCGGTGACGGTACGCCCGGGGCGCTGTCCTCCCAGGTTACCCGGACCCCGTTCGCCAGTGGCTGCACGCTCACCCGGAGCCGGCCGGGGGCGTGCGTGTAGGCACAGGTGTTGTCGAGAAGATTGTTCCACAGCTGGCGCAGGCGCTGGAGATCACCGCGGATCCGGGCCGTGCCGGTGATATCGGTCTCGAGCGTGATGCCACTGTCGGCGAGCCAGCCGCGGGCGTCCTCCAGTCGACCCGCGAGGCTCTCGGCCAGATCCAGCGGGGCGAGCTGGACCTCGAGGGCCCCGGCATCGCTCTGGGAGAGCAGCCGCAGGTCGGCCACCAGGCGCTCGAGCTGGCCCACTTCCTGGGCGAGGGAGTGGAGGTTGTCCTGGTCCAGGGCACGGATGCCGTCCTGCATCGCCTCGATCTCGCCACGCAGCACGGCGAGCGGGGTGCGCAGCTCGTGGGCGATGTCGGAGACCCAGCGCGAGCGCGCCGCGCGGCTGGCCTCCAGGGTGCCGGCCAGGACGTTGAAGTCGCGGGCCAGCCGCGAAAGCTCGTCGCGCCCCCGTTCGGGGAGTCGGATGCTGTAGTCGCCCTCGGTGAGTCGCCGGGTGGCCAGCGCCATGCTGCGGGTGCGCCGGCCCAGCCACCAGGAGAGCCCCCCGGCCAGCAGCAGCGAGGCGATGCCCAGGGAGCCGACGATGATCGCCAGGCTGCGCTGCTGGCGCGCCAGGAAGATGCGATCCATGCGCGCCATCAACTGCTCGGGGGGGCGGTACCCCAGGGTACCGACCCGCTCGCCGTCGTAGACGATGGGTAGCCAGCGCAGCTCGGGGGGAGGCTCATGCTCGTCGGGCGGCGCCGGGGGCAGGCCGATCACCGGCAGGCCGCCGGCGTCGTGGAGCACGAAGTCGCTGGGTTCGCCCAGGCGGCGCTCGATGCCGTGGGGCGGTGGCCCTTCGCCCGGCCACAGCTGGCGGCGCACCAGGCGGTGCCAGGCATCGGGAGAGTGACGCAGCCACTGCCAGTCGCCGCGCCGGGCCCACTCCTCGCCGAGCCCCTCGGCGAGGGTCTCGGCGCGATTGGTCTGGGTGGTGTCGAGGTACTCGATGAAGCCGCGGTCGAGGCTGCGGGACACCGCCAGGAAGACCAGCGCCGAGATGGCCACGTTGACCACCAGGATGATCACGAACAGCTTGATGCCCAGGCGGGACACGGCGGGGCGGGGGAGGCGGGGGCTCATGGGCGACTCGAGACGGAAGAACGGAGACCACAGCATCGCCCGGCGCGATGCAGCCATTGGTCATGCACTGTGCAAGCAAGGTGCAAGCGCTGGCAAGCGAACCTGCCGCTCGGCTCAGGGGCAGGTCTCGCCGATCACCAGTTCGGTGTGCAGCAGGGTCGATTCGGAGGGCGCCAGGCCGAGGATCATGCGAGCGGCCATGCGCCCCTTCTCGACGCTGTCCTGGCGCACCGTGGTCAGCCGCGGGGCGCGGTACTGGCCCTCGGCGATGCCGTCGAAGCCGGTCAGGCGCAGGTCCTCGGGAACGCGCAGGCCGCGCTGCTCGGCCAGGGTGAGGGCGGTGAGGGCGATGCGGTCGGACATGCACAGCAGCAGGTCGGGGCGCTCGGCGTCGGGCAGGTCGAGGATCTCCTCGAGCACCGGGGCACACACCTCGTAGGTGTTCTCCTCGATATTCCACATCGGCACGTCCTCGGGCGCCAAGCCCCGCTCCTCCAGGGCCTGGTAGAAGCCGGCGAGACGCGAGCGGGTGATGGAGCGTTCGGCCGGCAGCAGCTCATGCTCCGCGGTGATGCGGCCGTTGCAGGGGGCCTCGGTGAGCCGCAGGCTGACGATTGCCACTCGGCGTGCCGGAGTGCTCAGGGCATGGCGGGCGACGCGGTAGCTTGAAGGCTCATTATCGATATGCACGGTGGGATAGCCGGCGGGGCTGAAGTCCACGGCCACCAGCGGTCGCTGGGCGGGCAGGTCCGCAGAGACCATCAGGCTTGGTGGCATCAGGCCGTAGGCGATGAAGCCGTCGGCGATGCTCGACGAGCCGGGCGCCTGAGAGATGTGCTGGCGACCCGAGAGCAGCAGCAGGGTATGGCCATGGGCATCCAGTACCTCCGCGATACCGGACAACAGCTCGCTGGCCACGGCATCGTTGATGCTGTAGGTGAGGCTCTCGGCGAGGATCACCGCGATGATCCGCGAGCGTCCGGTGCGCAGGCTGCGTGCCTTGGCGTCGGGGCCGCGGTAGCCCAGCCGCTTGGCTTCGCCGAGGATGCGCTCGCGTAGCCTGGGCGAGAGCTGATCGGGCCGGTTGAAGGCGTTGGAGACGGTCGCCGTGGAGACGCCGAGCTCGCGGGCCAGGTCCTTGAGGGTGGTGCGGCGTGGGGGGGGCACAGGGTGACTCGGCTCCGGGCGGGTATCTTTAACGATTTAGTTAGCAGCCTAGCATAGCGCACCGTGATGCGCGACACCAGGCTCGACGACCTTTCGGGGAGGCCGCCGAGGGGTGCCGTCTCAGGTGATCGCCAACCACGCCGCCTGCCCGGGTTCGAGGCCCAGTTCGCGGCCCTCCAACTGGGGGGCGGCCATGCCCGGCAGGGCCAGGCTCGACCAGCCGTCGGCAGCGGGCACCAGGGCGTCGAGCCGCACCCGTGCCGCGGCGGCCCCCCCGCGACCGAGATGGGCCAGGCACAACAGATGTTGATTGCCCGACTGGCGTACCACCCCGAAGACGTCGGCCGGGAGCTCGGCCGGAGCCAGCAACTGCTGCTTGCCCTGGCGCAGGATATCGCTGTCGGCACGCAGCTTCAGCAGCCGGCGTACCCGGCTCAGCAGGCTGCCGGGGTCGGCCTCCTGGCGCGCCACGGCCAGCGGCCGGTGACGCGGGTCGACCGGCAGCCAGGGCGTGCTGCCGTCCGGGCAGAAGCCGCCATTCGGCGCATCCTCCCAGACCATGGGCGTGCGACAGCCGTCGCGGCCCTTGACCTCCGGCCAGAGGTTGATGCCGAAGGGGTCCCGGAGATCCTCGTAGGCCAGTTCCGCCTCGGGCAGGCCCAGCTCCTCGCCCTGGTAGAGGCACAGGCTGCCGCGCAGCGAACAGAGCACGGTCAGCGCCAGCAGGGCACGTTCCTCGCCCCAACTGGTGGCGCTGCGTTCGACGTCGTGGTTGGAGAGCGCCCAGCAGGGCCAGGCGTCCTCGCCCAGCTCGGCAAAGCGCGCCAGCACGGCGTGCAGCTCGCCGGCATCGCCGGTGGAGTCCAGCAGGTCGAAGGTGTAGGCCATATGCAGTCGCGACTCACCCTGGGTGTAGGCGGCCATGGTCGGCAACTGGTCGTTGCCGGCGATCTCGCCCACGCTGGTGGCGCCCGGGTATTCGTCGAGCAGGGCGCGGATACGCTCCAGGTAGGCGAGGTTCTCGGGCTGCTCGATATTGTGGCGCTGGAACTGGTAGCTCTGGGGATTGCCGGGCTGGACCCGCTCGCGGGGCATCGGCGGGTTGTCGGTCAAGGCCGGATCATGGAAGTAGTAGTTGACCACGTCGAAGCGGAAGCCGTCGACGCCGAGCTCCAGCCAGAAGCGCAGGTTGTCGAGCTGGGCCTGCTGCACCTCGGGGTGGTGGAAGTCGAGGTCCGGCTGGCTGGACAGGAAGTTGTGCAGGTAGTACTGGCGGCGCCGGGCGTCGAAGGTCCAGGCTCGGCCGCCGAAGGCGGCCATCCAGTTGTTGGGGGGCGTGCCGTCGGGCCTGGGATCGGCCCAGACGTACCAGTCGGCCCTGGGATTGGTGCGATCCCGGCGGCTCTCCTGGAACCAGGGGTGCGCATCGGAGCTGTGGGAGAGTACCTGGTCGATGATCACCCGCAGGCCCAGGTCGTGGGCGCGATCGACCAGGACGCGGAAGTCGTCGAGGGTGCCGAACATCGGATCGACGTCGCAGTAGTCGGCGACATCGTAGCCGAAGTCCTTCATCGGCGAGGTGAAGAAGGGCGACAGCCAGATGGCGTCGACGCCCAGGCTCGCCACATGATCGAGCTTCCCGGTGATGCCGGCGAGGTCGCCGATGCCGTCACCATTGGCGTCCATGAAGCTGCGTGGGTAGATCTGGTAGAGGGTGGCGCCGCGCCACCAGTCGTGCCGGTCGTGCGGGCGTTGTTGGGACAGGGTCATGGAAGCCTCGAGGTATCGTGGAGGGCCTGGCGGCCCTCCGTGAGTCAGGGTCTAGCGGAGAGGGTAAGGGGCCGGATTACCAGCGGCGGCTGAGGCGACGCAGCTCGCCCTCGAGCTGCTGCACGGCAGCGGCGCCGTCCTGATTGCCGGAGAGCACCTCGTGCACGCGGTTGAAGAAGGCGTTGGAGACCCGCGGGTAGTCGGTCGCGGTGACCGTGGCGGGACGCGGCACACCGTTGGTCAGGGTCTCGTAGAGGTCGCTCATGGAGGGGTTGCTGGCCAGTACCTCCTCGTCCTGGTAGAGCGCCTCGATGGTGGGATTCATGCCCATCTGGATGGCATGGGCCTTCTGTTGCGCCTCGGAGGTGATGAAGGCGACCAGGTCGGCGGCGATCTCCGGGTGCTCGGAGTAGCGCGACACGGCCCAGTTCCAGCCGCCCAGGGTGGCCGCCGGCTCGCCCTCGGGGCCGTGGGGCAGCGGTGCCATGCCGACCTTGCCGGCCACCTTGCTGCCCTCGGCGTCGGCCAGCGACCAGACGTAGGGCCAGTTGCGCAGGAACAGCGCATTGCCGGACTGGAAGATGCCGCGGGTCTCTTCCTCGGTGTGGTTCAGCGCCCCCTCCGGGGTGATGGTGCCGATCCAGGAGGCGGCCAGGTCCAGGGCCTCGGCGGCGCGCGCGTTGTTGATGGTGAGGTTGCCCTCGGCATCGACGAGGGTGCCGCCGCCGTGGCTGGCCACCCACTCCAGCGCGTTGCAGGTCAGCCCCTCGTAGGCGCGGCCCTGGAAGGTGTAGCCCCAGAAGTCGTCGTTGCCTGCCTCGCGCTCGGCGGCCTGGACCGCCTGGGCGGCTTCGGTCAGCTCCTGCCAGGTCTCGGGGACCTCATGACCGTATTTCTCCAGCAGGTCCCGACGATAGTAGAGCAGACCGGCGTCGGTGAACCAGGGCATGGCCACCAGTCGGCCGTCGACGGTGTTGTTCTCCACCAGGGCCGGGAAGAAGCCCGCGGTGGCGTCCTCGGGGAGGTGATCGGAGAGGTCCACCAGGTGGTCGGCGAGCAGGCCCGGCCAGACGATGTCGACCATGATCACGTCGATGTCGTTGGACTGGCTGCCCAGCAGCTGCTGGTAGAGGGAGAGCTTCTCGGTGGTGTCGTTGGGGGTGGAGACGATGTTGACCTCGTGGCCGGTCTTCTCGGCCCACTGGCGGGCGGCGATCGGGCAGTAGTCGGCGGCATCGCCGGCGCCGCAGGCGATGGAAATATCCGCCGCCAGGGCTTGCTGGGCGGCCAGGGTCGAGCCGCCGAGCAGCAGGCTGCCGAGCAGCAGGCGGCGTGCCGGAGCAAGGCGAGGAAGGGCAGTCATGGGCAGGAAACCTCGTGTTGTCGTTGTGAGGATGGGGCCGGGACCGTCTTCAGGCCACCGAGCGGGCCCGTTTGGCCACCAGGGCGCGGTTCTCGTCGTCGAACAGGTGCACGTGCGCCGGGTCCGGCACCAGGGCCACCTTCTGGCCGACCCGCCACTGACTGGGGGCCTCGCTGCGATGGATCAGCAGGGTGTCGCCGTCCTTGGGCTCCAGGTAGACGTAGACCTCGTTGCCGAGATACTCGACGTTGACGATCTCGAAGCCGTTGTCGCCGGAGGCCGGCGCCAGGCCCAGGTGCTCGGGGCGCACGCCCAGGGTCAGGGCATCGCCGGCGCCGTGGCGGCCGGGATCCTGGGGCAGGCGCAGTTCGCCGATGCCGTTGGTGGTCACCCGGCAGCCCTCGGCGGTGCCGGCCACCAGCTCAGCCGGCAGGAAGTTCATGGTCGGCGAGCCGATAAAGCCGGCGACGAACCTGGTGAGCGGGCGCTGGTAGAGCTCCTGGGGCGAGCCCACCTGCTCGACCCGGCCGGCGTTGAGCACCACGATCTTGTCGGCCAGTGTCATGGCCTCGACCTGGTCGTGGGTGACATAGACCATGGTGGAGCCCAGGCGGTGGTGCAGGCGGGCGATCTCGTTGCGCATCTGCACGCGCAGCGAGGCATCGAGGTTGGAGAGCGGCTCGTCGAACAGCAGGATGCGCGGCTCGCGGGCCATGGCACGGCCCATGGCCACCCGCTGGCGCTGGCCGCCGGAGAGCGCCTTGGGCTTGCGGTGCAGCAGCTCCTCGAGCTGGAGGATGCGCGCGGTGGCCATCACCCGCTCGTCGATGGTCTCGTTGCTTTCCTTGGCCAGCTTGAGGCCGAAGGCCATGTTCTCGTAGACCGTCATGTGGGGGTAGAGGGCATAGGACTGAAAGACCATGCCCACGCCGCGCTCGCGGGGCGGCAGCTCGTTGACCACGGTCTGGCCGATGGAGAGCTCGCCGTCGCTGATCGACTCGAGCCCGGCGATCAGCCGCAGCAGGGTCGACTTGCCGCACCCCGAGGGGCCGACGAAGACCACGAACTCGCCGTCGCCGATCTCCAGGTCGACGTCCTTGATGATATGGGTGCTGCCGAAGACCTTGTTGACCTTGTCGAGTTTGACGCTTGCCATGGGGTGTCTCCTTGCCGGCCCGGAGGTGGGTTTCCTCGCCGCGGGCCGGCGGTGTTGTCATGAGTGTGGCTTAACGGCGAAGTAGGCGGCCTGGTAGGGCGGCAGGCGCAGGGTCTCGCCATCGCGCTCGTGGGTGAAGCCGTGCCCGTCCAGGGCCCTGTCGATTGTCGGCGGCAGGCGGGTCTGCTGGGCCTCGCCGGTGAGGTTGAAGACGCAGAGGATCCTCTCGTCGGCCGTCTCGCGGACGAAACCGAGAAGCTCCGCGCCGACGTCGACCAGCGAGAGGTCGCCATCGAACAGCGCCGGGTGGGCGTTGCGGAAGGCGAGCTGACGGCGGGTGGCGCTGAGTACCGAGTCCGCGTCGTCCTGCTGTTCGGCGACGGAGAGCGGCAGCTGACGTGGCTCCACCGGCAGCCAGGGCGTAACGCTAGGGGCGGTGAAGCCGCCATGCGCGGCGTTTTCCCAGGGCATGGGCGTGCGACAGCCGTCGCGGCCCTTGAATTCCGGCCACAGCACCTTGCCGTAGGGGTCCTGGATGCGCTCGAAGGGCACCTCGGCCTCGGGCAGGCCCAGCTCCTCGCCCTGGTAGAGGCAGACGCTGCCGCGCAACGAGAAGAGCATGGCCAGGGCGACCTTGGGGTAGGCGAGCGGGTCCTCGTCCGCGCCCCAGCGAGTGGCGCTTCTCACCACGTCGTGGTTGGAGAGCGCCCAGCACGGCCAGGCATCGCCGGCCAGGCGCTGGAAGCGTTCCAGCACCTCGCGGATATAGGCCGCCGAGTGGGGCGTGTTGAGCAGGTCGAAGGTGTAGGCCATGTGCAGCTTGTCGCCGCCGGCGGTGTACTCGGCCATGCGCGCCAGCGGATTGTCGTCGCCGATCTCGCCCACCGTGGTGGTGCCGGGGAACTCGTCCATCAGCGCGCGCAGCTCGCGCAGGAAGTCGAGGTTCTCCGGGCGGCTGATGTCGTGGACATGACGCTGCCAGGTGTAGGGGTTGGCGTCCGGGGCGCCCAGGGTCTTGGCCTCGCCCGCCGGCACCGGCGGGTTGTCGCGCAGCTCGGCGTCGTGGAAGTAGAAGTTGACGGTGTCCAGGCGGAAGCCGTCGACGCCGAGCTCCAGCCAGAAGCGCATATTGTCCAACTGTGCCTGTCGCACTTCCGGGGTGTGGAAATTGAGATCCGGCTGGCTGGTCAGGAAGTTGTGCAGGTAGTACTGGCGGCGCCGGGAGTCGAAGGTCCAGGCCGAGCCGCCGAAGATCGACAGCCAGTTGTTGGGCGGTGTGCCGTCCGGCCTGGGGTCGGCCCAGACGTACCAGTCGGCGCGGGCGTTGGTGCGGTCGGCGCGGCTCTCCTGGAACCAGGGGTGCTGATCAGAAGAGTGGCTGATCACCTGGTCGATCATCACCTTGAGTCCCAGCGCGTGGGCGTGGACCAGCAGCGCCTTGAAGTCGTCCAGGGTGCCGAACATCGGGTCCACGTCGCGGTAGTCGCTGACGTCGTAGCCGAAGTCGAGCATCGGCGAGGTGAAGAAGGGCGATAGCCAGATACCGTCCACGCCCAGGCTCGCCACGTAGTCGAGCTTTTCGGTGATACCGGCCAGATCGCCGATCCCGTCGCCGTTGGCGTCCAGGAAGCTGCGCGGGTAGATCTGGTAGATGACGCCGCCGCGCCACCAGAGGGGGTTGTCTTGCATCTCGGTTTCCATCGATGACATGAGAGGGTCAGCCCTTGACCGCGCCGGCGGTGAGGCCGGAGACGATGCGCTTCTGGAAGATCATCACCAGCACCACCAGGGGCACGGTGACGGTGACCGAGGCGGCCATGATCGGCCCCCAGGGCAGCTCGTGCTGGCTGCCGCCGGAGATCAGGGCGATGGCCACCGGCACGGTGCGCTGGTCGTCGGAGAGGGTGAAGGTCAGGGCGAACAGGAATTCGTTCCAGGCGGCGATGAAGGCCAGCAGCCCGGTCGTCGCCATGGCCGGCCACATCAGCGGCAGGAACACCTTGGTGATGGTGATCCAGGGGGTGGCGCCGTCCATGATCGCCGCCTCCTCGAGCTCCATGGGCAACTGCTTCATGAAGGTGGTCAGCACCCAGACGGTGAAGGGCAGGGTGAAGATGGTGTAGCTCAGGATCAGGCCCGCCGGGTTGTTGTACAGGCCGAGCCCGCGGATCACCTCGAACAGGCCGGAGAGCACCGCCACCTGGGGGAACATGGAGACGCCGAGGATCACCAGCATCACCGTGGTGCGGCCGCGGAAGCGTACCCGGCCCAGGGCATAGGAGGCGGTGATGCCCAGCAGCAGGGCGATGGCCACCACGCTGATCGAGACCAGGATGGAGTTAAAGATGGCGCGCACGAAGCTGCCCTGGCTGAAGATCGCCACGTAGTTGGAGAAGTCCAGCGAATCCAGCCAGTAGCTCACGCTGAACAGTTCGCTGGAGGGCTTCAGCGAGGTGATCACGGCGTAGTAGAAGGGGAAGACGGCGTAGAGCAGCACCACGGCCACCAGCACCCAGAAGCCGATACGGGTGGCGAGCTTGTTGAGTCGGCGTGCGGTCATGTCAGTCGCCTCCCAGTTGCAGTTGCTTGCGGCCGAGGTAGAGGTAGGCCACCGTGGCCAGCGCGATGATCAGGAACAGCAGGGTCGAGGCGGCGCTGCCATAGCCCACGTCCTGGAACTCGACGAGCTGCTGGCGGGCGTAGATCGACATGGTCATGGTGCTGGAGGCGTTGGAGGTCAGCACGTAGATGACGTCGAACACCCTCAGGGCGTCGAGCAGGCGGAAGATCACCGCGACCATCAGCGCCGGGGTGATCAGTGGCAGGGTCACCTTGAAGAACACCCGGACCGGGTGGATGCCGTCGACCTCGGCGGCTTCGTAGCAGTCCTTGGGCAGCATCTGCAGCGCGGCCAGGGCGAGCAGGGCGACGAAGGGGATGGTCTTCCAGACGTCGACCATGATCACCGCCCACATGGAGTAGGTGGCGCTGGCGGTCCAGGCGATGGGCGAGTCGATGATGCCCAGCGCCATCAACAGGTGGTTGATGATCCCGAACTGGTCGTTGAGCATCCAGGCCCACATCTTGGCCGAGACGATGGTGGGAATCGCCCAGGGGATCAGCACCGCGGCGCGCACCAGCATGCGGCCCCGGAACTCGGCGTTGAGGATCAGTGCGACGATGACGCCGAAGACCACCTCCAGCGACACCGACACCACGGCGAAGAACACCGTGTTCCACACCGAGCGCCACCATAGCGGGTCGGTGAGCAGGCCGTACCAGGCGCCGTCATCGTAGACCAGGTAGTTCTCCAGGCCGATGAAGCTGGCGTCGCCCAGCGCCGAGAGGGTGCCGTCGGTCAGGCTGAAGTAGAAGGTGCGCAGTAGTGGCCAGCCGGCCACCAGGGCCAGCGCGACGAGCATCGGTGCCAGGAAGGTCCAGGCGGCGCGCACCCGTTGCCGGCGCACCTTGGTGCTGCGATAGGGGCGCGCCCTCTTGGGCGCGCTCTGGGTCGTGGTGGTGGTCATGTCGGGCTCCGGGGGTTATTTCCAGCGACGTTCGAGGCGACGCAACTGACCTTCCAGCTGGGCCAGGGCGTCGGCGGCGGGCGTGTCGCCGGACAGCACGCCGTGGGTGGTGTCGAAGAAGGCGTTGGAGACGCGGCCGTAGCTCTCGCCGGTCACCGCCGAGGGACGCGCCACGGCGTTGGCAAAGGTGTCGTAGAGGGTGCCGAAGAAGGGCACCGCCGCCAGCACCTCTTCGTCCTCGTAGAGGCGCTCCAGGGTCGGGTTGTAGGAGCCCTCGATGGCGCGGCGCTTCTGCTCCGCCTCGCCGGTCAGGAAGGCCACCAGCTCGGCGGCCAGCTCGCGATTCTCGCTGTACTTGGAGACCGCCAGGTTCCAGCCGCCCAGGGTGGCCGCGCTCTGGATTTCGCCGCCCGGAACCGCGGCGCTGTCGCTCTCGGGGCCGTGGGGCAGCTTGACCACGCCCACCCGGTCGCGCACCTCGCTCTCCTCGCTCTGGGCCAGTGACCAGGCGTAGGGCCAGTTGCGCATGAACACCGCGTTGCCGCTCTGGAACAGGCCGCGGGCCTCCTCCTCGGTGTAGTTGAGCGCGCCCTCGGGGGTGATGTCGCCGATCCAGGTGGCGGCCAGGTCCAGGGCCGCGGCGGCCTGCTCGTTATTGATCGTGAGGTTGCCCTCGCCATCGACGATGGTGCCGCCGCCGTGGCTGGCCACCCACTCCAGGGCGTTGCAGGTCAGGCCCTCGTAGGCGCGGCCCTGGAACACATAGCCCCACATTCCGTCGTTGCCGGCCTCGCGCTCGGCGGCCTGGATCTCGCGGGCGATCTCGGTGAGTTCCTGCCAGGTCTCAGGCGGTTCATGGCCGTACTCCTCGAGGAGATCCTTGCGGTAGTAGAGCACGCCGGCATCGGTGAACCAGGGCATGGCGACCAGGCGGCCGTCGACGGTGTTGTTCTCGACGATGGCCGGAAAGTGGCCCTCGGCGGCGTCCCCGCCCAGCGTCTCGTTGAGATCGAGCAGGTGGTTGGCGAGCAGGCCCGGCCACACCACGTCGATCTGCAGCACGTCGATGTCGCTGGAGTTGGCGGAGAGGATCTGTTGGTAGAGCGACAGGCGCTCGGTGGAGGAGTTGGGGGTGGAAACGATGTCCACCTCGTGGCCGGTCTGCTCCTCCCAGGCGGCAACGCCCTCCTGGCAGAGGGTCAGCTCGGCGCCCACGGCACCGCAGGAGATGGTCAACTCGGCGGCCTGGGCCTGGCCGGTAGCGGCCAGGGTGGATGTGGCCATGGAGATGGCGGCGATCAGTGTCTTCTTGAGCATGGTGGCTTCCTCGTCGGCTTGTTGTTATGACATCGCTGGCAGGTGGCAGTCAGTCGTTTCTTAAACGATTAAGATCGTAGGCGCTCAGTTAGCCGTTTCAGGTGGCGGAGTTCAACCTAGACTTTGGGCTAACGAGCTACGAGCTACGAGCTACGAGCTACGAGCAGAGGGTCCGGCGGTTGATGGCTCCCATCATAGGGAGAGCAGGAACAGGATCAGCGGCGGCGAGAGCAGCGATAGGATGAAGCCGCTGACCACGGCGATGGGCACGCAGGCCACACCGCCGTGCTGCTGGATCACCGGCAGGGTGAAGTCCATGGAGGTGGCGCCACCGTAGCCGATGGCGAGTGCCGCATGGCGGCGGATCACCAGCGGGATCAGCACGAAGGCGAGCAGCTCCCGGGTCAGGTCGTTGAAGAAGGCCACGCCGCCGAGCAGGGGCCCGAGCCGGTCGCCGATCAGGATGCCCGACAGCGAGTACCAGCCGAAGCCGGCGGCCATGGCCAGCCCCTCGTTCCAGGTCAGGCCAAGCAGAGGGGCGGCCAGCAGGCCGCCGGCGAGCGAGGTCACGGCCAGCACCATGGCGATGGCCAGGCCGAAGCGGTTGAGCAGGATCTGGCGCAGGGGCATGCCGGAGTTGCGCAACTGGCAGCCGATCAGCGCCAGCAGGGCATAGAGCACCCACTCGGCGAGGGTCTCGGCCCCGGCGAAGAGAGCCTCGCCGGTCAGGTTGCCACCGACCAGGCCCAGCAGCACGCCCAGCACCACCGCGCCCACCAGCGCGAGCGAGCCGGTCATGGCGGCCAGCTTGCTGGTGGGGGCCCCGGGCACCACCCGTGACGGGTCTGCGCGCAGGCCGAGCCGTCGGGAGAGCCACCACAGCCCGGCCAGGTTCAGGGCGCTGATGACGGCGAACAACTGCAGGGCCTGACCGCCCATGCGCGAGAGCTGGCTGGCGAGGTCCTCGAGCCCGGCAAGGCCCACCCCCATCAGCAGCAGGATCACATAGACCGAGGCGTTCACCCCGCGATTGATCAGGGCCAGGGTCCCGGCATGGTGCACCGGTACCAGATAGCCCAGCACCAGTGGCAACAGCACGATCAGCAGGCCGGACAGCATCGAGATTCCCTTCTCTGCAAGGGCCGCCGACGGCGGCCGTGAGGCCCGTTACTCTAGAGAATCCCGCGGGAGAGGGGAACGGCTTTTCCCGAATGGGGCATCAGCGACACGAATGTCAATCGGGCCGCGCCAGTTCGGTCAGCGACAGGCGGCTCTGGCGCTGGCCGTCGCGGTGGTATTCCACTGCCAGCAGTAGCCCGGGGAACCCGGGGTGGAAGCTGAACAGCAGCCGGCGTTCGGGCTTCTCGGGGTCGATGGCCTCGACCCTGACGGCCTCGAAGTCGCCGGCGGGCAGGGCGATCGTCTCGCGGTCGAGCACGCGGTAGTCGAGCCGCTCCTCGCGGCCGCGGTGGTCCTGGTAGTCGAGCCGGCAGGCGGCGTCCTGGCAGTCGCCGGTGAGGGCGCGACGCGACAGCTCGAACAGGGCGGTCTGGCGGTCGGGACGCTCGGCCAGGGCCTCGCCGGTGAGCCGGTAGTCGTCGCCGAGGCCCAGCAGCGAGTAGCCGCTGGCGTAGTGCACCGAGCGCACCCCCTGTGGCTCGACGATGAAGCGGCTGCGCTCCCTGCCCCTGGCCACGGTGATGGCGGCGCTCATGCGGCTCTGCCAATGGTCGTCTTCACGGGTCAAGCGATGCTCGATGGTGGCATCGGGCCAGCCACGCACCTCCAGCCGGTAGTTGGCGGTGAAGGGGCGGGGCACCGCGCTGTGCTCGAGTCCCGCCGCCTTCCTGCCGGGAGCCGCCGCGTGCGCCCCGGGCAAGGCAGCCGCCGGGGCCAGGGTCAGCAGCAGGAGCAGCAATGGGCAAAGAAGGCGCGAGGGGTGGGGCATGGCGGGTCTCCCCGTGGCAGGGCATGGCAAGGATGGTTTGAGCAACAGGGCTGAGAACCGCGACGCCCGGTTCCGGTTCCCCGCTACACGGTTGTTGCACGCTCGGGCGGGGTGATCGACGGGCTGCTACGCTTTTGCCTGCAGGTCGCGACAGTTCCGTCACGACCCTTCACGAAGGAGCTTTCCCATGGCCCGACTCTTGCTGATTGCCGGTGACTTCGTCGAGGACTACGAGATCATGGTGCCCTTCCAGGCGTTGCAGGCGATGGGGCACGAGGTCGATGCCGTCTGCCCGGAGAAGCGCGAGGGGGACCGGATCCGCACGGCCATCCACGACTTCGAGGGGGACCAGACCTACACCGAGAAGCCGGGGCACGACTTCACCCTCAACGCCACCTTCGCCGAGGTCGAGGTGGCCGGCTACGATGGCCTGGTGATCCCCGGCGGGCGGGCCCCGGAGTACCTGCGCCTCGACGAGCGGGTGCTGGAGATGGTCCGTTACTTCTTCGAGCATGAAAAGCCGGTCGCCGCGATCTGTCACGGCGCTCAGCTGCTGGCGGCGGCGGTGTCGCTGGAGGGGCGCCGGGTCTCGGCCTACCCGGCCTGCGCGCCGGAAGTCCGCCTGGCCGGCGGCGACTATGCCGAGATCGAGGTCGATCAGGCCGTATCGAGCGGCAAGCTGGTCACGGCGCCCGCCTGGCCGGCGCATCCGGCCTGGCTCATGCAGTTCAATGCGCTGCTGTAGGGTGGACGCTGGCGAGGGGCCGAGACGGTCACTCCGGAGCGGTGCGTGGGCCGGCGCGTGAGCGTACCGCCGCCTCAGGTCGATGACTGCAGGCGCGCCAGGCCCTCGCTGAGTTCCACCGGGTAGCCACTCTTGCCGGATGCCAGGCTCCTCACTTCGCCGGGCAGGCGCTCGAGGGCGTCCCGCACCCGCTCCCGGGCCTGGTCCGCCCGGGCCAGTGCCGCCTCGTCGATCCGGCCCCCCCGCACCAGCGGCGCCAGCAGCGGCTCGCCCTCCTCGATCGGTTCGTCGCGCAGGGCGATGACGTCGCCCGCATAGCGCCCGTCGGCGTCCAGGCGACGATAGAGCTGCTTGCGCGCCGGCAGGTTGATCTTGCCGGGCGAGTGCTTGACCCGGGGGGTACCGGCGAACTCCACCAGCTTGTAGGAGAGATCGATCACCGGGGCGTCCGCCGAGACCCCCATCTCGGTGCCCACGCCGAAGGCGTCGATGGGGGCGTCGTCCTCGAGCAGGTCGTCGATCTTGTACTCGTCGAGTCCGCTGCTGGCGACGATCTTCACCTCGGCATGACCGGCTGCGTCGAGCAGGGCGCGGGCCCCCTTGGCGAGCTCGCCCAGGTCGCCGGAGTCGAGCCGGATGGCACTCACCCGTACCTCGGGATCGTCACGCATCAGCTCGATCACCTTGCGCACCCCTTCCAGGGTGTCGTGGGTGTCCACCAGCAGGGTGGTGCCGGGATAGTGGCGGGCGAAGGCGCCAAAGGCCTCGTGCTCGTGGTCGTGGGCGAGGATGTAGCTGTGGGCCATGGTGCCGTTGAGCGCCAGGTCGTGGCGCAGGCCGCCGAGCACGTTGCTGGTGCCGGCCAGCCCGGCGGTGCGATAGGCGCGCACGCCGCGTACGGCGGCATCGATCCCGTGCATGCGACGCAGGCCGAAGTCGACCACCGGGCGGTCGCGGGCCGCCATCACGATGCGTACCGCCTTGGAGGCGAGCACCGTCTCGAGCTGTACCAGGTTCATGATCAGGCTCTCGAGCAGCTGGGCCTCGGCGATGGGGGCGTCGACCTCCATGAAGGGTTCGTTCTGGAACACCGGGGTGCCCTCGGGGAGGGTCCAGATGTCGCCGCTGAAGCGCCAGCCGGCGAGCCAGTCGAGGAAGGCGTCGTCGAACGTGCCGGTGCCGGCCAGCCGTTCCAGCGCCGACGGCGTGAAGCGGATCCGGCTGGCCAGGGCGGCGGCATGCTGCTGGCCGCAGGCGAGCATGAAGCGCCGTGTCGGCGGCAGCTTGCGGAAGTAGAGGCTGAAGGTGGCCCGCTCGTGCATCCGCTCCTTCCAGTAGGCCTGGAGCATGGTGAGCTGGTAGAGGTCGGTGAGCAGCGCCAGCTCGCTGTCGTCGACCTGGACGGGAATCGGCTCGCTCATGCGTGCACCTCGGCACCCGCATCCTGGAACTCGTGGCGACATGCTGCGACGGCATCGGGGTCCACCGCGGCGGCGAGTTCCTCCAGCAACAGGGTGGTGAAACCCTCTCGACGAGCTTCCAGCACCGTGGCTCGGACACAGACGTCCAGGGCCAGCCCGCAGACGACCACCCGCTCGACGCCCTTCTCCTTCAGGTAGCCGGCGAGCCCGGTATCGTCGAAGGCGGAGTAGGCGTCGCGGTCGAAGGCCGTGGCCTTGCTGACCCGGATGATGCCCTCGGGGAGGGCGAGGTCGGGATGAAAGGCCGCGCCCTCGGTGTCCTGGACGCAGTGTACCGGCCAGGGGCCGCCGCGGTGTTCGAAGCTGACGTGATCGACGGGGTGCCAGTCGCGGGAGGCGACCACCAGGGCGCCGCCGCGCCGGGCCGCGGCGATCTCGGCGTTGATGCCCGGCACCAGGGCGGCGCCACCGGTCACGGCCAGGGCGCCGCCCTCGCAGAAGTCGTTCTGCAGGTCCACGACCAGCAGGGCGTCATGGGGGCCATAGTCCACTTGCGTCGTCATCGTGCACCTCCAGGGAGGTCGATGGGTTCACCTTCAGCCTATCGCCTGTGCCGCCTTTCTTGTAGGCAGGGATGGGGTCGATGCCGCGATGATTCAATAGCCGGCGTCGGGGTCGACGGTCGCCACCGGCTCGCCGGCCTCGAAGGCACGCAGCGCCTCGGCCACCTGGTCGAGTGCCGCCGAGAGCGGTGTCGGCCCGGCCATATGGGGCGTGATCCAGATGCGTGGATGCGACCAGAGGGGGCTGTCGGCCGGCAGCGGCTCCTCGGCAAAGGCGTCGAGGAGGGCGCCGCGCAGCCGGCCCTCCCGCTCGCCTTCCCCCAGCGCCTCGAGCAGCGCCTGCTCGTCGATCAGGGTGCCGCGGCCGGGGTTGATCAGGCTGGCCCCCTCGGGCAGCGCGCCCAGCGCCTCGGCGTCGATGAGATGCCGGGTCTCCCGGGTGTCGGGCAGCAGCAGCACCAGGGTGCGTACCCGGCCGAGCAACGCGACGAGCCCGTCGTCGCCATGGTGGCAGGTGATGGCCTCGAGCGACTTGGGTGAGCGGCTCCAGCCGTGTACCGGGAAACCGTCGGCGGCGACCGTCTCGGCCACCCTGGCGCCGATGGCGCCGAGGCCCAGCACCCCCACCGGCCAGTCGCCCTTGTCGGTCACGGTATGTTCGCGCCACTCCCGGCGTGCCTGCTGGCGGCGGTAGCGGTCGAAATCGCGCTGGAAATGCAGCACACCGTAGCGCACATAGTCGCCGATCAGGTCACTCATGCCCGCGTCGCGCAGCTTGACGATGGGCACGCCCTCGGGCAGGCCGGGGTTGCCCAGCAGGGCATCGACCCCCGCCCCCAGGTTGACGATGCCCTTCAGCCGGGTCTGTTCGCGCAGCAGCTCGGCGGGGGGCTTCCACACCGCCAGGTAGTCAACATCGCGGCGCGCCTCCGCGGGGGCGTCGCTGGTGACGATCTCGGCGTCCGGCAGGCGCTCGGTCAGCGCCTCGCGCCAGGTCTCGGCGTCGTCGATATGGAGCAGTACGCGCATGTCGGCTCCCTCTGCTGGGTCGCGGTGGGTTCAGTACACGATCTGCATCATGGGTGGTGGCGCCTCGTCGAGCAAGCCGGCCAGGCGGACCAGTCCCTCGTCGAGCCGGGCGATGTCGGGCTCGGCGCCGAGACTGACGCGGATGCGCCGTGGCGGCGGGGTCTGTTCCACCATGAAGGGCACCGCCGTGGTGATGGCCAGCCCCTCCTGCTCGGCATGCTGCTGGAGTTCCTCGGCGCGCCACGCACCGGGCAGGGTGATCCACAGGTGCAGGCTGCTGGGCCGCGAGACGAAGGGGTGGCGACCCAGCCGGCGGGTGGCGAGCCGTTGCCGCTCGCCGAGCAGCTCGCGCTGCTCGGCCGCCAGGGCCTCGACGCTGCCGTCCGCCAGCCACAGGTGGGCGAGCTCGAAGACCAGCGGAGTGGCCATCCAGGTGGTGGCGCGCATCCGTGGCAGGGTGTGATGCAGCTGGCCGCGGGGTACCGTCAGGTAACCCGCCCGCAGTCCCGGTACCGTGACCTTGGTCAGGCTGGTGACGTGGAAGCCGAGCTGGGGAAGCCTGGCGGTCAGCGGCGTCAGTCCTGGCGCTTCCAGCAGGGCGTGGACATCGTCCTCGATCAGCCATACGCCGTGACGCTCGAGCACCTCGGCCACGGCATCGCGGCGCGCCTCGCTCATGGCCGCGCCAGTGGGGTTGAGCTGGGTGGGTGTCAGGCAGACGGCGCGAGGCTTGAAGCGACGACAGGCGACGTCGAGTGCCTCGGGGACCACGCCCTCGTCGTCGATGGTCACGCCGCGCAGCTGGAAGCCGAGGGTGCGCGACAGGGCGATCAGGCCGTGGTCGGTGAGCGCCTCGGTGAGCACCAGATCGCCGTGCTGGACCACCGTGGAGATCGCCAGCATCAGGCCGTGGGCGGCGCCGTTGCAGAGGATGAGATCGTCGACCTCCCCGGGCACCCCGAGCCGGGTGGTGAGCCAGGTGCTGGCGCGCTCACGCTGGTGCAGGAGCCCGGCGATCGGTCGGTTGGCCGTGATCACCTCGGGGCTGGCGTGCTCGGCCAGTTCGGCCAGGGCCTGGCGAAAGCGCAGGTGATGGCCCGGCGGGCAGACCGGATGGGCGATGGAGAGGTCGATCAACGAGTGCTCCTGACGCGGCTCATGGCCGCGCAGGTAGGCCGACTCCTTGGCATCGTCCAGGGCGTTGATCCAGGTCCCGCTGCCGATACGCGCCTGGACCAGGCCCATCTTCTCGGCCTGGGCGTAGGCGCGTGACACCGTCTGCACGCTGACGCCGAGGGTCTCGGCCAGCTGGCGATGGGGCGGCAGTCGGGTGCCGGGCGTGAGTTCGCCCTGGCGGATCGCTTCCGACAGCGCCCGGGCGATGGCCAGGTACTTGGGACCTGTGCCGGTCAGGTAGGGGGTCAGATCAATTGTCATGATTCAATAAAGCCTTTGACCGCCAGCCAATGGGGGGTGCTAGTATCCGCCTAGCGGCATTGACTGGCAATTGTCATGGTTGGTATCACAAAACATCATGACAATTATCGCGACGGCGGATCAATCGTTGCCAGTGACCGCTGATCCGGCGGCCCGGCCCTCTCCCCGGTGGGAGACGGCCGGTTCTTGGTGATGTGATGCGATGGCGAGTGGCCACATGATTCAGGTTTCCCTGCCCTTCACTCGTGAGGAATATGCCAGCCGCCTGTGGAAGGTGCGTGCCGAGATGGCCGGTCGAGGGATCGACGTGCTGATCATCAGCGACCCTTCCAACATGGCGTGGCTGACCGGCTATGACGGCTGGTCGTTCTACGTGCACCAGTGCGTACTGCTCGGCCTGGAGGGCGAGCCGGTCTGGTATGGTCGGCGCCAGGACAGCAACGGTGCCCTGCGCACCTGCTGGATGGATCCGGACAACATCACCTACTACCCGGATTACTATGTACAGAATCCGGACATGCACCCCATGGACTACCTGGCCCAGACCATCCTGCCCGACCGTGGCTGGCACCAGGGCGTGGTGGGCATGGAGATGGACAACTACTATTTCTCGGCCAAGGCCTACCAGAGCCTGCTGCGCGAGTTGCCCCACGCCCGCTTCCTCGATGCCAACGTCCTGGTCAACTGGTGCCGCGCCATCAAGTCGCCCCAGGAGATCGAGTACATGCGCATCGCCGCGCGCATCGTCGAGGGCATGCACTCGCGGATCCTGGAGGTCATCGAGCCGGGGCTCGCCAAGAGCAAGCTGGTCTCGGAGATCTACCGGGTCGGCATCGAGGGCTGGACGGCGCCGGACGGCAAGGTCTACGGCGGCGATTACCCGGCCATCGTGCCGTTGCTGCCCACCGGCTCGGATGCCGCCGCCCCTCACCTGACCTGGGACGACACCCCCTTCCGCCAGGGCGAGGGCACCTTCTTCGAGATCGCCGGCTGCTTCAAGCGCTACCATGCGCCGCTCTCGCGCACGGTGTTCCTCGGCAAGCCGCCCCAGGAGTTCGTGCGCGGCGAGTCGGCCCTGCTCGAGGGCATCGAGAACGGCCTGGAGGTGGCCAGGCCCGGCAACCGCTGTGCCGACATCGCCATGGCGCTGGGCGCGGCCATGGACAAGTACGGTTTCGACCGCGGCGGTGCCCGCTGCGGTTACCCCATCGGCATCAGCTATCCGCCGGACTGGGGGGAGCGCACCATGAGCCTGCGTCCCTCCGACGAGACCATCCTGCAGCCGGGCATGACCTTCCACTTCATGCCCGGCATGTGGATGGACGACTGGGGCCTGGAAATCACCGAGAGCATCCTGATCACCGAGAGCGGCGCCGAGCCGCTGGCGAACTTCCCCCGCCAGCTGTTCGTCAAGTAAGGAGACGACCATGAGCAAGCGACCCAGCCCGATTTCCGCCACCGTCGACTTCGACGCCGATGGCGTCCAGCACGGTTTCCTCAAGCTGCCGATCTCCAACGACGAGTCGGCGTGGGGGGCGGTGATGATCCCGGTCACCGTGGTGAAGAATGGCGAGGGCCCCACGGCCCTGCTGACCGGCGGCAACCACGGCGACGAGTACGAAGGCATCACCGCCCTGCTCAAGCTGGCCAACTCGCTCACCGCCGACCAGGTGCGGGGGCGCGTGATCATCGTGCCGATGATGAACACCCCGGCGGCCATGGCCGGCAAGCGGACGTCGCCCATGGACGGCGGCAACCTCAACCGCAGCTTTCCCGGCGACCCCGACGGCACGGTCACCGAGAGGATCGCCGATTACTTCACGCGGGTGATGGTGCCGATGTGCGACGTGGTGCTCGACCTGCACTCCGGCGGGCGCACCCTGGACATCATCCCCTTCGCCGCTTCCCACGTGCTGGAGGATGCCGAGCAGCAGCGCCAGGCGCTGGAAGGCGCCAAGGCCTTCGGCGCCCCCTATGCGATGATGATGTTCGAACTCGACGCCGCGGCGCTGTTCGACACCGCGGTGGAGAGCCAGGGCAAGGTGTTCGTCGCCACCGAATTGGGCGGCGGCGGTACCTCGACGCCACAGAGCCTGGCCGTCACCGAGCGTGGCATCCGCAACTTCCTGATCCACTTCGGCCTGACCGCCGGTGAGCTGGAGCTGCCCGTCGCGCCGCAGGTCTACCTCGACATGCCCGATGCCAGCTGCTATGTGCAGAGCGAGCACACCGGCCTGCTCGAGCTGACCCTGGCGCTGGGCGAGGCGGTGGAAGAGGGGCAGGTGATCGCCCGGGTCTTCGATCTGACCCGCAGTGGCGCCCCACCGGTGGAGTACCGGGCGGGCCGCAGCGGGGTGCTGGCGGCGCGGCGCTTCCCGGCCCAGGTCAACATGGGGGACACCATCGCGGTGATCGCCGAAGTCGTCGATTCGCTGGGCTGACCAGACACGTCAGGAAGACAACGCATGAAGCTCGATCGCTATGACCTGAAGATTCTCGAGATCCTCTCCCGGGACGGGCGCATCACCAAGTCGAAGCTGGCCGAGGCGATCAACCTCTCGGTCAGCCCCTGCTGGGAACGGGTGCGGCGGCTGGAGAAGGCCGGCATCATCGAGGGCTACTCTGCCCGGATCAATGCCGGTGCACTGGTCCGGCGCACGCCGGTCTGGGTGCAGGTCGAGCTCAAGGCGCACAACGCCGAGAGCTTCGCCCGCTTCGAGGCGCTGGTCCACGACACCCCCGAGGTCACCGAGTGCGTGGCGGTGGGTGGCGGCGTCGACTACCTGATCAAGGTCGAGGCCGAGACCATCGACGCCTACCAGCGGCTGCTCGATACCTGGCTGACCGGTGAGGCCGGGATCGAGCGCTATTTCACCTACATCGTCACCAAGACGGTGAAGCGTCCCGCCCCCGGTTTCGAGCCCCGCGACTTCGCCTGAGCCCGGCGATCAGCCGGTGGTAACCTGCTCGGGCGCCCAAGCGAAACCTCAGCGTTGATGTCACGGAGACCGATTCTGGCTTAAGCTTGTCGTGGAGGGTGAGCCGATGCTCACCCAGGCCGGGCGATCCCACCGGCACTGATCTTCCAATGGTGCCGGTCAGTTTGATGGATAGTCGATAGCGCCCTGGAAGATTTCGAGATCGCCTGACGCAGAGAGACCACGATGTCCTACTTCACCATTGCCGGTGTGCAGATGTATGCCCTGCATCACGGCGACAACACCGAGGCCATGCGCCACCGGGTCGACGTGCTGATGAGCCGCTTTCCCCAGGTGCAGATGGTCGTCTTCAGCGAGCTGATGCCCATGGGCGCCTCGCCGCACCACGCAGAACCGATGCCCAGCAACGCCGAGGCGCTGTTCTGCCAGATCGCCGAGCAGCACCGCATCTGGTTGATTCCCGGCTCGATGTTCGAGCAGGTGGACGACCGGGTCTACAACACCCTCTCGGTGATCAACCCCCATGGCCAGGTGGTGGCCCGCTACCGCAAGATGTTCCCCTTCCGCCCCTACGAGGCGGGCGTCGAGAGCGGCGACGAGTTCGTCACCTTCGACGTGCCCAACGTCGGTCGCTTCGGGGTGTCGATCTGCTATGACATGTGGTTCCCCGAGACCACCAGGACACTCGCCGCCATGGGCGCCGAGGTGATCCTGCACCCGACCATGACCGATACCATCGACCGCGACATCGAGCTGGCCATCGCGCGGACCAATGCGGCGGTCAACCAGTGCTACTTCTTCGACATCAACGGCGCCGGCGCCATCGGCAACGGCCGCTCCATCGTGGTCGGCCCCTCCGGCGACGTCATCCACCAGGCCGGCACCGGCGAGGAGGTCATGCCCATCGAGGTCGACCTCAACCGGGTGCGTCGCGAGCGCGAGACCGGCCTGCGTGGCCTCGGCCAGCCGTTGAAGAGCTTCCGCGACCGTCGCGTCGACTTCTCGGTGTACCGCAACGAGGCCGGCGCGACTCCCTTTCTCGACACCCTGGGCCCCCTGGCCAAGCCGGTGCGCGCCGACGTCGAGGAGTATTGACCCACCGCCTGCGGGCGGCGCAACCCACAAGGAGAACACCATGCTGGAGCGCTTGTTACGGGCCCTGCGCCGCCTGATCGGTTCACCCGCGACCGGAGTCCACCACGAGCAACCCTCCCGCGCCGCGCCCCGCGCTGCGGTGCCGGCCCCCGCCGCATCCGTTTCCGCCACCGATGGAGCGACAACGATGAGCAAGATAACAACCATTGCCGATGTCCGCCGCCACTTCCGCAACAACAAGGAGCCCATCTACTTCATCTCGGCCACCAACTTCAATCTGCTGGGGATCGGCGACTGGGTGGGCGCTTTCCGCCACATCAACTACATCGACTGCTTCGACGGCCAGCAGCGCAACGTCTTCGTGCCCAGGGAGAAGTTCCCGCGTGACTTCGAGAGCATCGAGGACATCAACAACTACCTGCTCGAGCACAAGGAGGTCATCGACTTCATCCAGTCGAGGGCCTCCGGCGACAACGCCGGCACCGCCGCCTTCCTGATGTTCGACGAGCACACCGAGGAGGTGTGCAAGCAGCTGGGTCTCAGGGTTGCCTTCCCGCCGGCGGCCTTGCGCAGCCGCATGGACAACAAGATCGAGACGGTGCGCATCGGCAACAAGGCCGGCGTGCCCAGCGTGCCCAATGTGCTGGCCAGGGTCGGCAGCTATCAGGAACTGTGCGAGGTGAGCCAGGAGCTGGGCAGTGACCTGGTGGTGCAGACCGCCTTCGGCGACTCCGGCCATACCACCTTCTTCATCGCCAGCGAGGACGACTACTACAAGCACGCCGAGGAGATCGAGGCCGAACCCGAGGTCAAGATCATGAAGCGCATCAACTGCCGCGGCTCGGCCATCGAAGCCTGTGCCACCCGCTGCGGCACCGTGGTGGGGCCCTTGATGACCGAGCTCGTCGGCTTCAAGTCGCTGACCCCCTACAAGGGCGGCTGGTGCGGCAACGAGATGTTCGCCGGCGCCTTCAGCCAGGAGGTGCGCGACAAGGCCCGTGAATACACCTTCCTGTTCGGCGAGGCGCTGCGCGAGGAGGGCTACCGCGGCTACTTCGAGCTCGATTTCCTGATCGACATGGACACCCACGAGGTCTACCTGGGCGAGCTCAATCCCCGGGTCACCGGCGCCAGCTCGCTGACCAACGTGGCGGCCTTCGCCCACTCCGACATCCCGCTGTTCCTCTTCCATCTGCTGGAGTTCTCCGACGTCGACTTCGACCTCGACATCGACGAGATCAACGAGCGCTGGGCGCACCCCGACAGCGTCGACAGCTGGAGCCAACTGGTGATCAAGCATACCGACGAGAGCGTCGACCTGGTGACCTCGGCGCCGCGTTCGGGTGTCTGGCGCATGAACGACGACGGCAGCATCGGCTATGACCACTACAGCTATCATCCCCACGCCGCCGAGAACGAGGACGAGGCCTTCTTCCTGCGCATCAGCGGGGCGGGCGACTTCCGCTACGAGGGCGCCGACCTGGGCATCCTGATCACCCGCGGTCGGCTGATGGATGACGACTTCCAGCTCACCGAACGGGCCAAGGCCTGGATTGCCGGTATTCGCGGTCAATATGCCGGCCAGTCACTGCAGGATCCGGTAGTGGAGGAGGTCGCCGTGAGCCATGCCGTCGGTGGCGGTAACTTCAAGATTCTCTGAGCGGGGATGCAGCCCGGCCGCCTGATCGCGGCCGGGCGGAGTGTGCCATGGACAAGACGCTGGTTTTTCGCACCGTGCACGAGGAGTCGCCGGGGGCCAAGTGGCGGTCGCTGTTCGACTACCACTGGCCGGCCTACGAGCAGTGGTACCTGGCGGAGGGCGAGCGGGAGCGGCCGGCGTATCTCGCTTGCTACAACGCCCTGCGTCGCCATATGCCCGAGCTGCTGGGGACCTATCGGGTCCTCTGCGAGCTGGCCGGCGGCGGCGACCTGGCCGCACGGCTGCTGAGCCTCTACCGGCCGCCGCCCTATATCACCGGCTGCTCCCAGGCGGTGCTGGCCAGGCCGGCCTCCACGGTGCTGGCGCGCAACTACGACTACCCGCCCGAACTGTGCGAGGGCACCATCCTCTACAGCCGCTGGAACGAGCGGCGGGTGATCGCCATGTCCGACTGCCTGTGGGGCGTGCTCGACGGCATGAACGACCGGGGGCTCGCGGTGTCGCTGGCCTTCGGCGGGCGCAAGGCGGTGGGCGACGGCTTCGGGGCGCCGATCATCCTGCGCTACCTGCTGGAGTTCTGCGACAGCGTGCCCGAGGCCGCCGAGGTGCTGGCCCGGGTGCCGACGCACATGGCCTACAACATCACCGTGGCCGATGCCGGGGGGCGCTACATCACGGCGATGATCGCCCCGGACCGCCGCGCCAGCATCCGGCGCGTGCCGGTGGCCACCAACCATCAGAAGAAGATCGAGTGGTATGCCCATGCCCTGGCCTCCGAGACCCTGATTCGCGAGCGCCAGCTGTCGATCCTGGTGGACGACGAGGCGACCACCGAGGAACGGCTGATCTCGGCCTTCTTCTCGCCGCCGCTGTTCCGTCACGACTACCAGCGCGGCCTGGGCACCGTCTACACCGCGGTCTATCGCCCCCGGACCGGTCGCGTCCAGTACCACTGGCCCGGCAAGTGGCTGGACCTTTCCTTCGACGACTTTTGCGAGGAGCGCCTGGCGATCCGTTACGGTTCGCGCCACCTGAGCGCCGGCTGAGGGGGCGACGCCCTGGCTGGGCGTCGACCCCGGCATCATCGATCACAACACGAGAGGCGGGTGTCGTCATGCAAGAGACAAGCTATTCGGAAACTCCCTACACGGCGCTGGGCTTCTACCACAAGATCTCCCAGTTGCGCGCCGACACCTGGAATGCCCTGAAGCGCGACCTCGGCATTCTGGTGCGACTGAACGACGAGAGTCGGGCCAAGAACCTGATCAAGGCCATCGACGTCAAGTTGACGCGGCTGGAGATCGTCGAGGACTACCACGCCTTCCCCTCCAAGGAGGACTTCCGCCATCTCTGGACGCTGTTCGACCGCGAGGAGTACGTACTGCTGGAGAAGGTGGTCAAGCGCCTGGTGCGGGCGCTGATCAGCGAATCCTACCGCCGCCGCCATGTCGACCTCAGCGAGACCGATGCCGACGCCGAGGACCTGGAGACCCTCGACGCCCTGGCCCAGCTGCGGCGCGGCCACCCGGCCTCGAACAGTTCGGCCCAGCCCTACTTCGAACTGCTGATCGTCGACAACCTCTCGGCTCAGGAGGAGGAGGTCGTCCGCGAGGCCTTCCGTAACATGCGCCGTCCCGAGGACAAGTTCGTCTATGACGTGGTCACGGTCCGCAGCTTCGAGGACGCGCTGATCGCGGTGCTGGTCAACCCCAACATCCAGGCCTGCCTGATCCGCTACGAGTTCCCCTACAAGTCGAAGTACAACCTCAGTGCCCTGCGCAACTACCTCGAGGGCCTGTCGGAGAAGGACCTGGAGCACCAGACCGAGGCCGAGCGCAGCATCCTGTTGAGCAGCATGATCCACGAACTGCGCCCCGAGATCGACCAGTTCCTGGTCACCAGCGGCGACGTCGAGGCCACGGCGAGCCGCGACATCCGCTACTTCAACCGTATCTTCTACCGCGAGACCGACTACATCGAGCAGCACCACACCATCCTGCGCGCCATCGACAGTCGCTACCGCACCCCCTTCTTCGATGCCCTGCGCGAGTACAGCAAGAAGCCCACCGGGGTCTTCCACGCCATGCCCATCTCGCGGGGCAAGTCGGTGACCCGTTCCCACTGGGCCGGGCAGATGATCGACTTCTACGGTATCAACATCTTCCTCGCCGAGACCTCGGCGACCTCCGGCGGGCTCGATTCGCTGCTGCAGCCCTACGGGCCGATCAAGAAGGCCCAGGAGTATGCCGCCCGGGCCTTCGGTGCGCGGCAGAGCTTCTTCGTCACCAACGGCACCTCGACGGCCAACAAGATCGTGGTCCAGGCGCTGGTCAAGCCCCGCGACATCGTGCTGGTCGATCGCGACTGCCACAAGTCGCACCACTACGGCATGGTGCTGGCCGGCGCTCACGTCAGTTACCTGGACTCCTACCCGCTCAACGACTACTCGATGTACGGCGCGGTGCCGCTGCACGAGATCAAGAAGACCCTGCTGCGCTACAAGCGTTCCGGGCAGCTCGACAAGGTCAAGATGCTGCTGCTGACCAACTGCACCTTCGACGGCGTGGTCTACAACGTGCGCCGGGTGATGGAGGAGTGCCTGGCGATCAAGCCCGACCTGGTGTTCCTGTGGGACGAGGCCTGGTTCGCCTTCGCCGGCTTCAACCCCACCTATCGGCCGCGCACCGCCATGCACACGGCGCGCAGCCTGCGTGACCGCTACCGCAGCGAGAGCTACCGCGAGGAGTACGCGGCCTGGAAGGCCGAGTTCGACCGGCTCGACCCCGACGACGAGGCCACCTGGCTCGACCGCCGGTTGCTGCCCGACCCCGACCAGGTGCGCATCCGCACCTACGCCACCCACTCGACTCACAAGACCCTGACCTCGCTGCGCCAGGGCTCGATGATCCATGTCTGGGACCAGGACTTCCGCCAGAAGGTCGAGGCGCCGTTCCACGAGGCCTACATGACCCATACCTCGACCTCGCCCAACTACCAGATCGTGGCGTCGCTGGACGTGGGGCGCATGCAGGCCGAGATGGAGGGCTTCGAGCTGGTGCATGCCCAGGTCGAGGCGGCGCTGTCGCTGCGCGAGCAGCTCTATACCCATCCGCTGCTGCAGAAGTACTTCCGGGTGCTCAAGAACAGCGACATGGTCCCCGCGGCCTACCGCGAGTCCGGGGTCGAGTCCTACTACGACCCGGTCACCGGCTGGAACCAGATGGAGGAGGCCTGGGCACGGGACGAGTTCGTGGTCGACCCGACCCGGGTGACCATCGCCATCGGCGCGACCGGGGTCGATGGCGACACCTTCAAGAACGAATTCCTGATGAACAAGTACGGCATCCAGATCAACAAGACCTCGCGCAACACCGTGCTGTTCATGACCAACATCGGTACCACCCGCGGCTCCATCGCCTACCTGCTCGACGTGCTGATCAAGCTGGCCAAGGAGTTCGACAGCCGCTGGGAGGACAGCAGCCATCCCGAACGCCGGATCATCGAGAACCGGGTGCGCTCCCTGACCCAGGAACTGCCGCCGCTGCCGGACTTCAGCCGCTTCCACGACGCCTTCCGCCCCGATCCCGCCGGGGACACCCCGGAAGGGGACATTCGTCAGGCCTACTTCCTCAGTTACGACGATGAGAACACCGAGTACCTGCGTTTCGACAACGGCGAGTTGCAGGCGCAGATGCGGGGCGGACGCGACGTGGTCTCGGCGAGCTTCGTGATTCCCTATCCGCCGGGTTTCCCGGTGCTGGTGCCGGGGCAGGTGGTCAGCGAGGCGATCCTCGCCTTCCTGCAGGCGCTGGACGTGACCGAGATCCACGGCTATCGCCCCGAGCTCGGCCTGCTGGTCTTCACCGAGGAGGCCCTGCGCGACCCGCCGGCGGGCTGACGCCCTTCGTCCGAGCGCCGCCGCTGTGCAGAAAAAACGGCAACTTCCCGGTCGAGGACAAAAAATCCTGTCGATGTCGGCCGGGTTATCGAAAAGTCCTGAACGACGATCTCCCTTACCATGACTGCATCGCGCGGCCTTCGGGCCGCCGGTCGATTTCGTCATCACCGGCGTTCGAACCCGTCGCCGGTGTGCAAGGGGAGGTGCCGCATGAAACTGTCCAAGACCCTGTCCAACGCCCTGAGCGATCCGCGTCTGTTCCGCGAGCATGCCTATGTCGACGGCAAGTGGACCCACGGCGACGGTGGGCGCGAGGCGGCCGTGTTCGATCCGGCCACCGGCGAGGCCATCGGGCACATCCCCTGGCTGGAGGCTCACCAGATCCGCGAGGCGGTGGACGCCGCCGACGCCGCCTACGTGCACTGGCGGGCGCTGCGCGCCGACGAGCGTTGCGAGCGCCTGCTGGCCTGGTACGACCTGCTGCAGGCCAACCGCGAGGACCTGGCGACGATCATGACCCTGGAGCAGGGCAAGCCGTTGCCGGATGCCCGCGGCGAGGTGGAGTACGGGGCCAGCTTCGTGCGCTGGTTCGCCGAGGAGGGCAAGCGTACCTTCGGCGAGACCATTCCCAGCCACATCCCCAATGCCGCCCTCGGCACCCTCAAGGAGCCGGTGGGCATCGCCGCCCTGATCACCCCCTGGAACTTCCCGCTGGCGATGATCACCCGCAAGGCCGCCGCCGCGATGGCCGCCGGCTGCCCGGTGATCGTCAAGCCGGCCGGCGAGACGCCGTTCTCGGCCCTGGCGCTGGCCGAGCTGGCCGAGCGTGCCGGCATCCCGGCCGGGGTGTTCAACGTGGTGCTGGGCGAGCCCGCCGAGGTGTCGAAGATCCTGTGTGGCGAGGAGCGCATCAAGGCACTCTCCTTCACCGGTTCCACCCGGGTCGGCCGGCTGCTGCTGGAGCAGTGCGCGGGCACCGTCAAGCGGGTGTCGCTGGAGCTGGGAGGCAATGCGCCCTTCATCGTCGGGCCGGACATGGATCCCCGGGAAGCCGCCCTTGCGGCGGTGGCGGCCAAGTTCCAGACCGCCGGTCAGGACTGCCTGGCGGCCAATCGGATCCTGGTCCACGAGTCGATCCACGACGCCTTCGTCGAGCACTTCGCCGAGCGCATGGCGGCACTGACCGTGGGCAACGGCCTGGAGAGCGAGGTCGACCTGGGCCCGCTGATCCACCGCCAGGCGGTGGACAAGGCCGCGGCCATCGTCGACGACGCCATCTCCCGGGGAGCGACCCTGGTGGCCGGCGATCAGAACGCCGCGCCCGGCCCCAACTTCTTCATGCCGGTGTTGCTGACCGGCGTGACGCCGCAGATGATGGTATGGCGCGAGGAGAACTTCGCGCCGGTGGCCGGGGTGACCGCCTACTCGGACGACGAGGAGGTGATCGCCATGGCCAACGACACCGAGTATGGCCTGGCGGCGTACGTGTACACCCACGATATCCGCCGCATCTGGAAGCTGCTGCGGGCGCTGGAGTACGGCATGGTGTCGGTCAACTCGGTGAAGATGACCGGTCCCCCGGTGCCCTTCGGCGGCGTCAAGCAGTCGGGCCTGGGCCGCGAGGGCGGCATCACCGGCATCGATGAGTACCTGGAAACCAAGTATTACTGCCTCGGTGCCCTCGGATCGGTTTCCGGCAGCTGAGTCGAGACGGAGCGAACCAGAACGATGAACATCCTCCCCGGCGGGGCCGGGGAGCCCAAGGAGAGAGACATGAGCCAGCAGCACCAGGACCTGATCGACCGTGACCGCAAGGTGACCTTCCACGCCTCCACCCACCTGCGCGACTTCGCCCATGGCGATGCGCCGGGCCGCGTGATCACCGGTGGCCAGGGCATCACCATCGTCGACAAGGACGGCCGCGAGTTCATCGACGGCTTCGCCGGCCTCTACTGCGTCAACATCGGCTACGGTCGCACCGAGGTGGCCGAGGCGATCTACCGGCAGGCGCTCGAGCTCTCCTACTACCACACCTATGTGGGGCACTCCAACGAGCCGCAGATCGCGCTCTCCGAGAAGATCCTCGAGCTCGCCGGCCCCGGCATGTCCAAGGTCTACTACGGCATGTCCGGCAGTGATGCCAACGAGACCCAGCTGAAGATCGTGCGCTACTACAACAACGTGCTCGGTCGTCCGCAGAAGAAGAAGGTCATCTCGCGCATGCGCGGCTACCACGGCTCCGGTATCGCCTCGGGCTCGCTGACCGGTCTCAAGGCGTTCCATGACCACTTCGACCTGCCCATCGAGACGATCCGCCACACCGAGGCGCCGTTCTACTACCAGCGGGCCGCCGAGCTCGACGGCATGACCGAGCGCGAGTTCTCGAAGCACTGTGCGACGAAGCTCGAGGAGATGATCCTCACGGAGGGGCCCGATACCGTGGCCGCCTTCATCGGCGAGCCGGTGCTCGGCACCGGCGGCATCGTGCCGCCGCCGGAGGGCTACTGGGACGAGATCCAGGCGGTGCTGGCCAAGTACGACGTGCTGCTGATCGCCGACGAGGTGGTGTGTGGCTTCGGGCGTATCGGCACCGACTTCGGCAGCCACTTCTACGGCATCAAGCCCGATCTGATCACCGTGGCCAAGGGGCTGACCAGCGCCTACCAGCCGCTCTCCGGGGTGATCGTCGGCGACCGCGTGTGGAAGGTGCTCGAGCAGGGTACCGGCGAGTTCGGTCCCATCGGCCACGGCTGGACCTACTCCGGCCACGCCCTGGGCTGTGCCGCGGGCCTGGCCAACCTGGCGATCATCGAGCGCGAGGGGCTGACCGCCAACGCCGCCGAGACCGGCGCCTACCTGCAGCAGGCCATGGCGAAGGCGTTCGGCGATAGCCCCATCGTCGGCAACGTGCGCGGCGTGGGCATGCTGGCCGCCCTCGAGTTCGCCGCCGACCCGGCCCGGCGCCAGGCCTTCGACCCGGCGCTCAAGGTCGGCCCGCGCATCGCCGCCGCGGCACTCGACGAGAACCTGATCGCCCGCGCCATGCCGCAAGGGGACATCCTCGGCTTCGCGCCGCCGCTCACCACCGGCCGGGCCGAGGTCGACGAGATCGTCGCCCGCGCCAAGCGCGCGGTGGACAAGGTGGCCGGCGAGCTGCTCCGCTCGGGCGACATCAAGGCCGCCTGAGCCGAGGGGAGTTCCATGTCGCCGCGGGGTGTTCCTCGCGGCGATCTTGTATGGTGAAGAGTATCCGGATGGGGAGCGGGAGACCTTTCCATGGCTGAGTCCAGACACGGCGTGACACTCGCCTCGATCTACCAGGCCCGCCGGCGTATCGCCGGCCAGGTGGCGCGCACGCCGCTGATCCGCTCGGCGGCGCTGTCGGCGCGCTTCGACGCCGAGGTGCTGCTCAAGCTGGAGACCTGCCAGCCGACCGGCGCCTTCAAGCTGCGCGGCGCCACCAATATGATCGCGGCGTTGATCGAACGGCGTGGCCGCGAGGCGCTGCAGCCGGGGGTGACCACGGCCTCCACCGGCAACCATGGCCGGGCGGTGGCCCATGCCGCCGCGCGCCTCGGCGTGCCGGCGGTGATCTGCCTCTCGCGGCTGGTGCCGGAGAACAAGGCCAGGGCCATCGAGGCGCTGGGCGCCGAGGTGCGGCGTGTCGGCCGGAGCCAGGACGAGGCCTTCGGCGAGGTCGAACGGCTGGTGCGCGAGCAGGGCATGACGCCGATTCCACCCTTCGACGATCCCCTGATCGCCTCGGGCCAGGGCACCATCGGCCTGGAACTGATGGAGGATCGGCCCGAGCTGGACCGTGTCATCGTCGGGCTATCGGGGGGCGGGCTGCTGGGCGGCATCGGCGCGGCGGTGAAGGCGATTCGTCCGGCGACCCGCATCACCGGGGTGAGCCTGTCGGCGGGGGCGGCCATGTGGGAGAGCCTCCAGGCCGGTCGTCCCGTCGAGGTCGAGGAGATCGAGAGTCTCGGCGACTCGCTGGGCGGCGGCATCGGGCTCGACAATCGCTGTACCTTTGCCCTGGTGGGCGAGGTGATGGACGACCACCTGCAGGTGTCGGAAGTCGCCATTGCCCAGGCCATGGTTGACATCCTCGAGCACGAGAAGCTGCTGGTGGAGGGGGCCGCGTCGGTGGGGCTGGCCGCCCTGGCCGAGCACGGCCTCGACGTGCGTGGACAGAGGGTGGCATTGATCCTCTCCGGCAACGGGGTCGCCCTTGAAACCTTCGACCGGGCGCGGAAAATCGCTGGACGAGACGAATGATTCGGGAGGACGTCATGCAGCTCTATCATCGCGATGCCATTGCCGCGGCCGTGCATATCGATCGCGACGCCCTGGCGGCGGTGGAGGCGGGGTTCGCCGCCCTGGGCCGCGGCGAGGTCGTCCAGCCGCCGATCCTCTCCATGGCCATCGAGGAGTCCAACGGCGAGGTCGACGTCAAGACCGCCCATATCCGCGGCGCCGAGCGCTTCGCCATCAAGGTCAGCCCCGGCTTCTTCGACAACCCGAAGCTGGGCCTGCCGAGCCTCAACGGCCTGATGATGGTGTTCTCGGCGAAGACCGGCCTGGTCGACGCCGTGCTCTTCGACGAGGGCTATCTCACCATGGTGCGTACCGCGCTCGCCGGCGCCATCGCCGCCAGGCATCTTGCCCGGGAGAACAGCCGTCGCGTGGCGGTGCTGGGCGCCGGCGAGCAGGCCGAGCGCCAGGTCGAGGCGCTGCGCCTGGTGCGCGACATCGACACCGTCGACGTCTGGGCCCGTCGCCGCGAGGCCGCCGAGGCCTACGCCGGGACGATGCGCGACCGGGGCCTCGCCGTGCATGTCCACGACAGCGTTCATGCCGCCTGCGAGCGGGCCGACATCATCGTCACCACCACGCCGTCGCGGGAGCCGATCCTGCGGGCACGCGACCTGCCCGAAGGCGTGCAGGTCACCGCCATGGGCTCGGATAGCCCCGAGAAGTGCGAACTCGACGAGTCGGTGCTGACCCGTGCCGACGCCTTCGTCTGCGACACCCGTGCCCAGAGCGAGCGCAACGGCGAGCTCAAGGCGCTGGGAGGCAGGGAGGCCCCCTTCAAGGTGCACGAGCTGGGCCGCGTGATTGCCGAGGGCCAGCGGCTGCGTCTGTCGGACGCCACCATCACGGTGTGTGACCTGACCGGCACCGGGGTACAGGACACCGCCATTGCCGGCTTCGCCTTGTCGCGGCTGGCGGGCGACTGATGGACCTGCCGGGTGCGCGGGGTATCCGGATCAAGGGGTTGAAGGGGTCATCCCTCCCTGTGTGATCCCGGTACACGGCCGCAGTGCCCTTACCTTTCGGATGGACTCGAGGAGGTGCTCGCCGGCCATCAGTGCCCCGATGGCCACCAGAGCGAGAAGGAACCCATGGCGATGCCCGCGAAACTGACCAGCCCGCCGCCCAGGCTCACCCCGGTGATGAATCCTCGTCTCCTGCGATGAGTGGGCGGTTCAGAACACCAGCACCCTGTCGGCCTGCTCGGTGGCCTCGGCCAGGGCGTCCATGGTGCTGCGTTCGGCGCCCTTCACCACCTCGTCATCGGTGAGCCCGCGGGCGTCCATGCAGGTGCCGCACAACAGGACCCGCCCCTTGGTCGTGACGCGCTTGACCATGCGTTCGGTGTTGTAGAAGCCGTCCGGTGTCTTCTGTCCGGCCTTGGCGCCGGACACCGCATCCCCCATCAGGAAGACCGTCACCTCGCCATCCCGCTTCAACAAGGCGTGAGCGAGACGCAAGCCGTTGTAGAGCCTTTCGGTGCCATAGGGAGGATCGTTGATGATGATGAGAGTCTGCATGGCGCGGCTCATTGCTATCATTCAATGAAGTGATAGAATGATGGTGCTGGCCGCAACCTCCTGTCAAGCGGCAGAATACTCCCGCTTTTCGATCAGAGAGGAACCGATGACATCGCAACAGGACCTTCTCGATACCCTGGCCCTGGTCGCCCGCGCCTTGGGGAATGGCCATCGCCTGGCGTTGCTGGAGCGTCTGGCCCAGGGCGACGCCGCGGTGGAGACGCTGGCCAGTACCGCCGGCCTCACGGTAGGCAATGCCTCCCAGCACCTGCAGCAGCTGCGGCGTACGGGGCTCGTGACCGCCACGCGTGCCGGCAAGCAGATGATCTACCGCCTGACCGATGAGCGTATCGTCACCCTGATGGGGCTGCTCAGGCAGGTCGCCGAGACCAACCTGGCCGAGATGGAGCGTCTGGTGAGTCGGCTATTCGCCGACGACGATGCTGAGGGGGGCCTGGAGGCAGTCTCCCGGGACGAGCTACTGGCCGGGCTGGAAAGCGGCAAGGTCGCGCTGCTGGACGTGCGCCCCGAGGAGGAGTTCGCGGCCGGCCACCTGCCCGAGGCGATCAACATCCCTCTGGCACGACTGGAAGACATGCTCGACAAGCTGCCCCAGGACAGGGAGATCGTCGCCTATTGCCGGGGCCCCTACTGCGCCCTGTCACGCGAGGCCGTCCAGCGCCTGCGGCATCTCGGCTATCGCGTCAGGCGCTTCGAGGAAGGCTATCCCGAGTGGAAAGCGGCCGGCCTGCCCGTGACGTGACATGAGGCACCGCCATGAGTGACTCGCTCTTGTCCCATGAGCCGCTGATTCGGGGCGCCGTTTTTGCCCTCGTCCTGCTGGCGATGGTCGTGTGGGAAGTCGTCGCCAGTCGGCGTCCCCAGCACGTAGGTCGCGCCAGGCGCTGGCCAGGCAACCTGTTGATCGTCGTGCTGGATACCTTGGCGGTTCGCCTGGTCTTTCCCCTTGCCGCCGTCGGCGGCGCTCTGGTCGCCGCCGAACAAGGCTGGGGCTTCTTCAACCGGGTCGGGGTCCCGGCATGGCTGGCGATAGGGGTGTCGGTTGTCGTGCTGGATCTGGCCATCTATTTCCAGCACCGGCTGTTCCATGCGGTTCCCTGGTTATGGCGCCTCCATCGCATGCATCACGCAGACCTGGAGTTCGACGTGACCACCGGCCTGCGCTTTCACCCCCTGGAGATCCTGATCTCGATGGGCATCAAACTCGCCGTGGTGGCCGCGCTGGGGGCGCCGGCGGTGGCGGTGCTGATCTTCGAGGTAGTGCTCAATGCCACTTCGATGTTCAACCATGGCAATGTCCGCCTGCCCACCAGGTTAGACCGCTGGCTGCGCCTGTTCGTGGTGACACCGGAGATGCATCGTGTCCACCACTCCATCGTTCGTCGCGAAACGGACAGCAACTTCGGCTTCAACCTGCCGTGGTGGGACCGCCTGTTCGGCACCTACCGCGACCAGCCTGCCGCAGGGCACCTCGGCATGACGCTCGGCATCGAGGATTTCCGGGAGGCACGCGACCTCAGGCTGGATCGCATGCTGATCCAGCCCTTCTTGACCCCACGCAGGCAAGCGCAAGCGAAGCGGCATCGCCTTTGAGGGGGGCACTGAAGGGAGAATGACACGGCATTGCCCACCCGCTTATCCGACGAGGTTGAAGTACCTTTGGTCCGGATGCGCTCGTCTTATTGCTCATCCCGCGCAGCAGGACAGTTGCCTGATGTCCCGGGTGAAGGTCTGGGCGCACAGCTTGAGGCCTTCCACCATGGTCAGGTAGGGAAACAGCTCATCGCCGATGGCCTGCACGGTCATCCCCGCGCGCAGCGCCACCACCGCCGTCTGGATGAGTTCGCCCGCCTCGCCGCTGACCGCCTGGACACCCAGCAAGCGCCCTGAGTCGCGTTCGGCAACGAGCTTGATGAAACCACCGGTGTCGAAGTTGACCAGTACCCGCGGCACGTTGTCCAGCGGCAAGGTGCGGCTCTCGGCGTCTATGCCACGGGCTCTGGCCTCGGCCTCCGTCAATCCCACCGTCGCCACCTGCGGATCGCTGAAGACCACCTCTGGCACGGCACTGAGGTCCAACCTGGTGTCTCCGTCGGTCATATTGATCGCCGCCCGGCTGCCTCCGGCGGCGGCCACGTAGACAAACTGTGGCTGATCGGTGCAATCGCCGGCGGCATAGATGCCGGGGGCCGTGGTGCGCAGATGCTCATCCACCAGAATCGCACCACCGGCGGTTTCGATCCCGATGCCCTCCAGCCCCAGGGTCTCGATGTTGGGGATACGACCGGTAGCGACCAGCAACCGGTCGGCGCGGATATCCCCGGCATGGGTCCCCAGCACAAACTCATTGTCGATGTAGTCGACACGGCTGGCCTGGGTCTCGTTGAGCACCTCGATCCCTTCGGCGCGGAAGGCGGTCTCGATGGCCTCGCCGACGGCCGGCTCTTTCCGGGATAGCAGGCGGCGGCGGGCGAGGATCGTCACTCGACTGCCGAGCCGGGCGAAGGCCTGGGCCAGCTCCACGGCCACCACCGAGGCGCCGATCACCGCCAGACGCTCGGGAATGGTGTCGCTGGTCAGCGCAGTGGTAGAAGTCCAGTAGGGCGTCTCGGCGAGCCCCGGCACCGGCGGGATGGTGGGGCGGGCGCCGGTGCCGATAAAGGCCCGGTCGAAGCTGATGCGTCGCTCGCTGCCGTCATCGGCGCGCACGCTCAGGGCATGGGCATCGACGAAGCGCGCCTCGCCCATCAGCACGGTAACGGCCGGATTGTCGGCCAGGATCGTGGCGTACTTGGCATGGCGCAGTTCCTCGACCCGCCTCTGCTGCTGTGCCAGCAGCTCGCAGCGATCGACCGTCGGTGTGCCGGGGCTCAGGCCCGCGTCGAAGGGGCTTGTGCGACGTAGGTGGGCGATATGTGCGGCACGGATCAGGATCTTGGACGGCACACAGCCGACATTGACACAGGTGCCGCCGAGGGTGCCGCGTTCGACCAGGGTGACTCGAACGCCGCGCTCGGCGGCCTTCAGGGCGGCGGCCATGGCGGCACCGCCACTACCGATCACGGCGATATGCAGCTTCTTGTCGTCACTCATGATCGTCACTCCTTATGGGACCCGGCATCCCGCTGTCGTTTACTGTACAAGGCGTAGACGCTCAGGCCGATAAAGGCGGCCAGGGCAGGGAACAGTACGACGTCGAGATAGCCCGTCAGTGCCGCCAGGCCCACTGCAGCGAGCAGGATGACCAGGATCGGGGTGAAACAGCACAGTGCGACCAGCACCGTGCCGATCACCCCGACGCGCAGCAGGGTCCCGGGATCTTTCCTGCCGCCTTTCTTGTTCGAGCCACGGGCGGCAGATAGGCCATGGTTTTCCGTCGGTCTTGGCATAGTGGCTACTCTGATCGGAATTGCAGTGACTAAGCTAAGCTTACTCCCGTAGTCAGCTACGGAATCAAGCGCCATGCGGAGAGAAGCGGGGACCATGACCATCGGCGGCTTGGCCAAGGCCGCTGGCGTCAATGTCGAGACTATCCGGTACTACCAGCGCCGGGGGTTGCTGCCGGAGCCGGATCGGCCGTATGGCAGCATTCGGCGTTACCGCAACAGTGACGCAGCGCGTCTGAGCTTCATCAGGACCGCCCAGCGGCTGGGGTTCAGCCTGAACGAAATCGCCGAGTTGTTGCGACTGGAGGATGGCACCCACTGCGCAGAGGCCAGTGCCCTGGCCGAGCACAAGCTGAAGGATGTCCGCGAGAAGCTGGCTGACCTGCGGCGTATCGAGCGTGTCCTGGCCGAACGGGTCCATGCCTGCCATGAGCGGCAAGGGCGTGTCACTTGTCCGTTGATCGCGTCACTGCATGAAGGCTTGTCGGCTACTGCCGATGAACGACCGGCAAGACAATAAGGCGGCAGGCCAACGAGATTGTCTGGTTTCAGGATGCCATCGTCATGCCTCTAACCAATCTGCAATTCGGACTGCATCGGGTCCCGGGAGGAAGCAAAGGCGGAGCCGACCAGATAGGCCACCGTCAGCGGACACACACGTCCCACGAACATCATCATCATGATAATGACCTGGCCCGAACCGGAAAGCTCCGTCGTCAAGCCACGCGTCAGGCCAACGGTGCCAAGGGCGGACGTGGCTTCGAACGCAACCGTCAGCAGATCGGCGTCTTCGGTGATGGACAGGGCCAGGGTACCCATGAAGATGCCGAGGACGGCCATCACCGTTACCGCAAGCGCCTTGAGCAGGGTGATCGTATCGATGGCATGCGAAAAAAGCGTGGGCTCGCGTCGACGCCGAATGTAGGTCCAGGTGGCGGCGAGCAGGACGAACAGGGTGGCCACCTTGATGCCGCTGCCGGTGCCGTTGGCCCCCGCCCCGATGAACATCAGCAGCATCAGCACGAGGCTGGTGGGCTGGGTGAGGCCATTGATGTCGAGGCTGTTGAAACCGGCGGTTCGCGGCGTCGTCGCCTGCAGCCAGGAGGCCCAGAGCTGATCGGAAAGTCCGGGTAGTGCTGCCAGGGTGGCCGGGTTATCCGACTCCAGCATGTAGATCATGGCGGCGCCCATGAGGCTCAACACTACGGTGCCGAAGAGCACGACCTTGACGTTGATGTCCAGTTGCCGGCTGTGGCGATAGTCGAGCATCCCCATGATCACGATGAAGCCCAGTCCTCCGATGAGGTAGAGGGCGGGAATCACCGTATTGATGACCGGGTATCCGGTGTACGCCATAAGGCTGTCGGGGGAAAGGGTGAAACCGGCATTGTTGAAGGCGGAGACGGTGTGGAACAGGGACCACCAGAGCCCCTGGAGCCAGCCATGTTCGGGCACTCAGACCAGCGCCAGGGGCACCAGGGCGATGCCTTCTATGACCAGCGCCAGTTTGACCACCGCCGTGGCGGTGCGTAAGACGTCCCGAGGGTGGGTTTCGCTGTAGGGGGCGCTTGCGACCAGGGAACGTCGGCCACTGATGCGCCCGCCGAGTGACAACAATGCCAGCACGGCGAATGTCATGAGCCCCAGACCACCCGCCTGCATCAATACGAGAATGACCGCCTCGCCCCAGACACTGAAGGTAGGGCCGGTTTCGGTGACGACCAGTCCGGTGACGGTTACCGCGGAGGTGGCGGTAAACAGGGCCTCGCGCCATGAAATGGAGGCGTCTACGGAGAGCGGTAGCTTGAGCAGTGCCGTTCCCACGAGGATCAATGCCACGAATCCAGCGGTCAGCAAGAACGGCGGGCTGATTCGCCAGGAACGCTGCAGGCGTTGGGGGCTGGTAGCGAGCGCATCGCGAATCCTGGCGAATATGGCCATCGGCTTATTGGTGATAATCCCGCGTAGCCGGTGGAAGATGCTCAGACTGGATCCGTGACGACCTCGACGCGCCATAAGAGCTGCTCCCGGTTGACAAGGGATACGAGATTCTTCGACGCCTGCAGGTGTTCAGGCGGTGTCATGCTGACCACCTGACGGCTCCGAGGTTGTCACCCGACCAGGATTAGATCATCAGCTTATCCCATTTCCACTCAGCCTCTCGGCGTCGGTCACTTCCTGAAGCATTTATCGCTCTTGTCTTCTCTCCATCAATGAGTCGAGCTCAAGACAGGTTCCTTACAGCCGACCCACGGCACCCAGTGCCAGAGATGACGGGTGAATCCGGGAGGTCGTGATGACATGCCGCGTTGATTGGAGCGTTGTTCTGCCCCACCCGCCTGGGGGCTCCAGGGCGGAGGATGGACCATGGCTTCACGGTGCCTTCGATCGCACGCTGGCCACGGCATCGAAGAGCAGCGATGGCCGCTGCCACAGGGAATTGATGAAGATGGCGGTCACGCTGGCGGCCATGGCCACCATGGCCCACACCGGGTAGATCAGGCCGGTGGACGCCAGCGGGATGCCGATGCCGTTGAACAGAAACGCCAACGAGACGTTCTGTAGCATCTTGCGATACCCCCAGTGGCTGATCCGCCAGGCGGCCACCACGCTGCTCACCTGTGCGTTGAGGATGATGATGTCGGCGGCGTCGATGGCGATGTCGGTGCCGCTGCCCATGGCGATGCCCACGTCCGCCTGCATCAGCGCCGGGGCGTCGTTGATGCCGTCGCCGACCATGGCGACCCGCCCCCCGCGCTGCATCTTCCGCAGCAAGTCGGCCTTCTGTTCCGGCAGCACCCCGGCATGGACCGTTTCGATGCCCACCAGGCTGGCGATATGCCGGGCGGTGCGCGCGTTGTCGCCGGTCACCAGCGCGGTGTGAACACCGAGCGAGTGGAGCCGTTGCACGGTCTCCGCGGCGTCGCCGCGCAGGGCATCGCCCAGGGCGATGGCCCCCAGCAACCGCGCGCAACGGGCGACGACGATGACCGTCTGACCCTGGCGCTCGGCGATCTCGATGCCTTCACTGACCGGCCCCAGTTCAATGCCTTGCTCGACGAGAAAGGCCGGGCTGCCGACCCATACCGGTTCGTCGTTGACCCGGGCGGTGACGCCGCGGCCAGACTGTGCCTGGAATTCGGTGACGTCGGGAATCGCCAGGTCCCGTGCCAGGGCCGCTTCGACCACGGCACGGCCCAGGGGATGTTCCGAGGCGCTCTCAACGGCAGCTGCAAGCGACAACAGGGTGTCGTCGTCGCCGTCGACACTGGTGATGTCGAGTACCGCGGGGCGGCCCTCGGTGAGGGTGCCGGTCTTGTCGAATACCACGGTGGTGACGCGCCGCAGGGCCTGAAAGGACTCGCCGGTGCGCATCAGCACCCCCTGATCGGCCGCCTCGCCGGCGCCACGCACGATGGACAGCGGCGCGGAGATGCCCACCGCGCAGGGATAGCCCATCACCAGCACGGTGAGGGCGGCGAACACGGCCCGTTCCGGGTCGGGCCCGCCCCCCCAGAGCAGCGGCGCACTCATCCAGAACACCAAGGCCAGCGCGGAGACGACCAGTACCGTGGGCGTATAGACCCGCAGCACCCGGTCCACCAGATGCAGCAGGCCCGGCTTGAGCGCCCGTGCATCCTCCAGGCTGCGCACCACCTGCTGCAGGAAGCTCGCCTCGCCGGTGGCCGTCACCCGCACCACCAGCGTGCCGCTGCCATTGATGGCGCCACCGACCAGCGTATCGCCCGGCGTTTTCTCGATCGGCAGCGGTTCACCGGTGACCAGGGACTGGTCCACGGCCGAGTCGCCAGCGATGACCTCGCCGTCCACCGGGATACGCTCTCCGGGGCGGATACGCACCCGCATGCCGGTTTCCACCTGCGCCACCGGCAGGTCGCGTTCGCCGCCCTCGTCGATGACGTGGGCGGTCTCCGGCTGCAGGTCGAGCAGGCGGCGCACCGACTGGGAGCTGCGGGTCTTGACGATCAGCGAGAGCCACTCGGAGAACAGGTGGTAGGTCAGCACCATGACCGAGACGGCGAAGAAGGCGGCGGTGGGGTAGCCGTCGGGTCGCACCGCCAGGCCGATGCCGCCGCCGACCAGGCCCGCGAAGGCACCGATTTCCACCAGCACATGTTGGTTGAGGATGCCACGGCGCAGCGCTTGATAGGCCATGATCAGCATCTGTCGGGCGATACCGAACACCATCGCCACCGCCAGGACCGCTACCAGGATCGCCTCCTGGCCCGCCAGCATGTTTCCGGCGCGCAGCCCGAACAGGATCAGGCCGCCGAGGGCCAACAGGGCGCTACCGCCCAGGGCGGCTCCGGTGCCCTGGCCGCGAAGGACGGCATAGCCGAACATCACCAGGCTGACATAGACCAGGGTGGAGAGCCCCAGGGTCCACAGCGAGCCGGGATCGACGATCAGACCCACCGCCGCCAGACTGGCGGCCAGCGCCACCAGGAAGCGGTTGCGCTCGCGGGCCAGGTCGTGCTCCTGGTTCGCGTAGGGCTCGACCTTGCGGGGGTCGCTGAGGCGATAGCCGATGGCCTGCAGGGTGCCCATCAACGCCTCGGCACTGGTCTCGCGCGTGTCGTATTCCACCAGGGCCTGTTCGTGGGTGAGGCTGACCGCCACCCGGCGTACGCCCGGCTTCTGTCCCAGGGCACGCTCGATGGTGCCGGTGCATAGCGAGCAGTGCAGCCCGCCGATGTGGGCGCGTACCCGTCGGATCTCCGGCTCGTCGGTCGGTTCCAGGCTCCATGGCTGGAGGCTGTCTTCCGGTATCGCTGTGGTTGCCGTCGACATGGCTGCCCCGCAGGTGATGAGGTCATGCTTCAAGGGTAGGGCCCGTACTGGACTACGGAGTCAAGCGCAGCCGGGGGGCGAGGCGGGAAGGCAGGCGAGAGGCGTCGGTGTACCGGGCTATGAGAACGCCAACCAGAGGGTCCAGCCACCCAGCCCCACCAGTACGCCGCCCGTCCAGCGGGGCATGCGTCCGGCGAGTCGCGCGAGGGCCTCGAGCCCACGCCGGCCACGGGCAGTATAAACGGCAAGCACCAGGGGGCTGGAGAGCGCCAGGCCGAACACCAGCAGAGTGGCGGCGCCGAAGATGACGCCCCCGCCGGCCGCAGCCCGCGCGGCAAGCGGCAAGGCAGCGACGATCTCCAAGGCGCTAGTCTGCCTCGGACGCGATGCTTGCCGAGTACCCTGCACCGCGAACCGCCTCCGCGAGCCGCTCAGCGGGGGTCTGGGTGGTGTCGACCGCCACCCTGGCCTCGCCGTTCGCATGGGAAACCGAGCATCCCTTGACCCCCGGCTGCTGTTCGAGAACGTGGCGGACGATCTCCGCGCAGCCGTCGCAGTGCATGCCCTTGATCGTGAGTTTCACTGTCTGCATGCCTCTCTCCTGTCGATTCGTCGTCTCGACGGTCAGCACCTCGTCGTGCTCCAGGGCGTCGAGGATGGAACAGCACCGCAACGGGCCCTCTCCCGGGCAACGGTCGAGCAACGTCAGCAGACCCCGGCGGATACGCCGGAGTCGCTCGAGCTTCTGATCCATATCGCAGCCAGCCTCGGTACCGAGGGCAGGGCGGGCGCCGGTGCCGGTCGAGGCGGATGGTCTTCTCGCTCCCCCTTGAGTCCGCGCCCGTCAGGCGCCATGCTGCTGGCATGGCAATTCGTCAATCCAAGGAGCCGAGCGGATGGCAACGGTGCTGGCCTTCGATGTCTACGGGACCCTGATCGATACCCATGGTGTGGTCACCGAGCTGGAGGAGCGGCTCGGCGCCTCCGGCAAGGCGGAGCTGGCCGCCGAGTTCTCGCGGCGCTGGCGCGACAAGCAGCTCGAATACAGCTTCCGGCGGGGCCTGATGGGGGCCTATGTGGCCTTCTCGCAATGTACCCGGGAGGCGCTGGAGTTCACCGACCGGGCCCTGCAGACCCGCCTGGCCGACGTCGACAAGGACCATCTGATGGCCACCTATGCCCGGTTGCCGGCCTTCCCCGAGGCGGCCGCGGCCCTGTCACGGCTCTCCGCGGCCGGGGTGCGTTGCGTGGCCTTCTCCAACGGCACCCTTGATGCGGTCAGCGGGCTGCTCGAGCAGGCCGGGTTGCTCGAGCACTTCGAGGCGGTGATCAGCGTCGATGAGGTGAAGCGCTTCAAGCCCGACCCGGCGGTCTATGCGCACCTGCGCAACCGGCTCGAGGTCACCCCCGGGGATACCTGGCTGATCTCCAGCAACCCCTTCGACGTCATCGGCGCCCGGCATGCCGGCCTGCACGCCGCCTGGGTGCGCCGCAGCCTGGATGCGCCCTTCGACCCCTGGGGCATCGAGCCCGACATGACGGTGGCGGATCTCGACGCCCTGTCCGAGCGGCTAGGCTGAGGCGACAGCCCTTATTCCAGCAGCTCGCCGACGGCGAGGGTGCCTCGGTCGGCCAGCCGTACCGGGCGCGAGTCGCTGGCGGTCCACTCGGCCATGGAGCCGTCGTACATGGTGGCGTTCTCGAAGCCGCCCACCTCGCTGAGCTGGAACCAGCCGCTGGCGGCCCAGTGGCCGGTGTTGCAGAAGGCGACGGTGGGCGCCTCGCGGTCCAGCCCCAATTCGTCGATGTGCGCCTTCAGCCCCTCTGGCTTCAGGTAGTAGGCTCCGTGCTGCTCCACCAGGTGACTGTCATGGGGCAGGTTCACCGACCCCGGGATGGTGCCGGGAGCCCGGGTCGCGGGCGATTGGGTCTCACCGGTGAAGAAGGCCGGCGGCCGGGCGTCCACCAGTTGCTCCTCGGCCTGGCGGGCCGCTTCCACCTCCGCGGTGGTGGCCAGCAGCGACTCGCGCAGGGTGCCCTCGAAGCTGACCGCCTCGGTGTCGCCCACCGGGCCGCTGGCGACCTCGTGGCCCTGCTGCTCCCAGCCGGCGAAGCCGCCGTTGAGGATCGTCACCTCGTCGTGCCCCAGCACCTTGAAGGTCCAGTAGACACGCGCGGCGCTGCCGAAGTCGGTGGGGCCGGTGCCTGCCGGCACGATGACCACGGTATCGTCGTTGCCGATGCCCAGGCCGCCGATCAACGCCTCCAGGTCCTCGACGTCGGGCAGCAGCCCGGCCACCTCGTCCCGGTCCTCGCGCCAGCCGGCGTCGGTATAGTTGCTGTAACGGCTGCCCGGGATGCGCGCGGCCTCGAAGGTGTCGCGATCGCCGCCATCGTCGATGGAGGAGCGAACGTCCAGCACCACCAGGTCGTCGCTGCCCAACTGCTGGTCGAGCCATTCGGCCTCGACCAGGGGAGAGGGATGCATGGCGTGGGCCGGGCCGGCGATGGCCAGGGCGCCGGCCGCCAGGAACAGGATGCGTCTCATGAGGCGTCCTCCTTCATCGGGGATGACACGATGCTAGGCGTGCCCCCCCGGCAGGGCAGCGCGCCGCCAAGATTCCTTGCTGACCTATTAATAACCATTGGCTATAACTCTTCGGTGCCATTATTTGCTGGCAACGGAGTGCCGGGTAAGCAAGGGGTCATCAGCCCCGCCAGGCGTGGCCGGCGAAGGCTTCGTCGAGCTCGGGATGATTGACGTGGTTGGCGTAGTTGGACAGGGTCTTCACCGCCAGGGCCAAGACGATCTGCAGCACCTGCGCCTCCTCGAAGCCGGCCTCCAGGAAGGCCTTGACGTCGTTTCGGGTCGGCATGCCGCGGGTCTCGAACATCACCCGGGTGAACTCGCTCAGGGCGGCAAGGCGTGCGTCAGGGATCGGCTGGTCCTCGCGGATCGCCTCTATCACGTCGGCGGGCACCCGGGACATCTTCTCTGCCAGCATGCTGTGGGCGGACATGCAGTAGCCGCAGCCGTTGAGCCGGCTGATGGTCAGTAAGACCACCTCCTGCTCGGGCGGGGCGAAACCGGACTCCTGGCGGAACAGCTCGTAGCCGTGCAGGTAGGTGTCCAGTACGCCGGGCGCCTTGGCCATGCCCTCGTACATCTTGGGCACGAACCCCAGCTTGTCATTGGCCTTCTCGAGCAGCGGCCGGGCCTTGGCGTCGGCGTTGTCGAGGGTCTGGGGCGCGAGTTGCATCTGATAGTCGGCTGCCATGATGGGCCTCCTGTCGCATGGTGGGACACCGCAATGGGTGTCGGGTCATATATGGATCACTTGGTCCATATTTAGGGTGAAGCCTGACGGCTTCAATCAAGTGCCGTCAGCGAAGCGTGTCGAGGAGCAACTCTGCGGCCGCGCCTGCCTGCGCGTGATCGGTACCGGACTTGAGCAGGGTGCGCAGGCCGGCCATGCCCAGCGTCAGGTAGGTCGCGAGTGCCAGGGAATCGCGATCCGCGGCAATGTCGCCCTCGGCCTGGGCCCGCATGACGGCCGCGTGGAACAGCCCGGTGATGGCCTCCACGCTGCGTCGGGCCTCGCTCGCCGCGAGGTCGCCTCGCTGGCCGAGTTCGCTGGCCGAGTTGAAGATCAGACAGCCCAGGGCGGCACGCTCGCTGCCGGCCTCCCGGGCCGTCTCCCCGAACAGGCCCTCCAGGAAGGCCATGGCCGAGGGTGACGCCTCGAGCCGGCGGTTCAGCCGACCGATCAGGTTGCCGCGGTAGCGGCGCAGCGCCTCGAGGAACAGCTGCTCCTTGTTGCCGAAGGCCTGGTAGAGGCTGCTGCGCGAGATGTTCATGGCCGCCAGCAGGTCACGGGTCGAGGCACTGTCGTAACCACGGGCCCAGAAGACCTGCATGGCGGCGTTCGCGGCGGCGTCGGGGCTGAATGCGATGGGGCGTCCTCGTGTCATGCCCTGAAATTTAGTACCGATCAGTCCATAAATCAATCCCGAGACGGATCGCGTCTCGGTGGCTATCGGTGTAAGGACCGGGTGCATGCGACGACAGAGTCATCACGGCACACCACACGACAACAGCGACGGCCGAACAGGAGATCGCGGGAATGACGGAGCAGCATTCGCCGACACGGCACTTCTGGCTGGGGGGCAAGCGGGCCGCCGAACAGGATCGATTCTTTCGAGAGGCCCTGGAACCGCTGGGCTGGAAGCCAGGAGACGAGACCCATTGGGATGCCGGCTGGGTCACCGGCATGCCCGATGCCGAACAGTTCCGCCGGGTCTCGCCGCAGCGCCGGCTCAACCACTTTCCGGGCAATGCGGCGCTCACCGTCAAGAGCCGGCTGCACGACAGCCTGGCGACGCTGCGTGAGCGCATTCACGAGAGCCACGGCGCCGACAGTGAACTGGCAGCGCGGCTGGCGTTCTTCCCTCGGGCCTACGTGATGCCCCATGACTATCATGCCCTCCAGGAGGCGGCCCGGACGAACCCGGGGCAGCGCTGGATCCTCAAGCCCACCAACGCCTCCAAGGGCAAGGGCGTCAGGGTGTTGCGCGACGTGGCCGAGGTGCCACTCGCACCCGACTGGATGGTCCAGGAGTACCTCGCCAATCCCCATACCATCCGCGGGCACAAGTATGTCCTGCGGCTCTATGTGCTGATCTCGGCCATCGAGCCGCTGCGCGTCTATCTCTATCGCCAGGGGTTCGCCAAGCTGGCCTCCGAACCCTGGGACCCCGAGGATGCCGACAACCCCTACAGCCAGTTGACCAACCCGGACATCAACGCCCTCAACACCCGGGCGGAGGTGCCCGTGGAGTTCATCGACCTCGACCGCTATCGGCAATGGCTCCGCGATCAGGGTCATGACGATGGCCGCCTCTTCGCACGGATCCAGGACCTGGTCGCCCTGACGGTGATTTCCGCGGTGGATGCCATTCGGCAGCGCACCGCCCGGGCCGGCGCCGACCCTCGGGGATGCTACGAGCTGCTGGGGCTCGACTGCCTGGTGGACGACACCCTCAAGCCCTGGATTCTCGAGTGCAACCTCAGCCCGTCGCTGGGCATCTGTGCCGGGCCGGAGAGTGGCGGGCGCATCGAGGAGGCCGTCAAGGGGGGGCTGGTCCGGGACATGATCTCGCTGCTGGGCATCGGTGGCGCCACGTCGCCGGCAGACGAGTCACCCGCTGCCAACGACGGCACCCATCTGGTCACCGAGGCCGAGGCGGAGCTGGCCCGCGCCGGAGACTTCCAGCGCCTGCTCCCGGCGGCGGAGCCGTCACGCTATCTGCCGTACTTCTCACTGCCGGGGCTCGCCGACTGCCTGTTGGCCGATGGCCTGGCGCGCCACGCGGTTCCCCGCCCGGTGCTGCAGCGCCGCCATGTGGCGGAACTGCTGGATGACGACCAGCTCGCGCTCTATGCCACCCATACCGGTCGCTACTACCGGCCCAACGACTCGGCGGCGCTGATCTGGCTGCTGGCGACGGAGGGACTGGACCCCGACGCCATTGCCCTCGAGCTGGCCCGTGCGGCAGTCACCGACGGCGACACCCCACCGGACCACGCGGCGCTGCGCCGTGACGTGTGGACCACACTGGCCCGCTGGTGCAGCGCCGGCCTGCTGTGTCAGCAGGGCGACCGGGCGGTGTCGTCGTCGACCGTCGCAGGGGAGTCGCCCTCGATGCCGTCGACCGCGACCTCGTCGGGCCGGGCCATGCAACTGGCGTTCGACGCCAAGCGCTGGGCCCTGTATCTCGACAGCGCCCCCGCCGCCGCCCGGCTATCGGCGCTGCTCGAGGGCCGGCTCGCGCCGCTGAGCGACGAGGCGGCGAGCCGATTGCCGCGGCTCGAGGTCCTGCGTGACCCGGCAGGCTACACCCTGGCGGCCGACGGCGAGGTGCTGGCGTCGCGACTGACGCTGGCGCAACTCGGCCCGGCGCTGCTGGCCCACCTGGTGCGCCAGGCCGCCACGGCGGAACGCCTGGTGATCGATGCCGGGCTGCTGGTCACCCCCCAGGGTTCGGGGGTGCTCTGCCTGTTCCCTGCCGGGGAGCAGCCCGGCGAAGCCTGGCAGCGGCTGGTGTCGACGTCGGGTGGTGTCCTGACGCGGGGGCTGCGGTTGGCCATGGCCGGGGCGCCAAGGGTCGAGTCGCTGGGCCTGCCCATGCCGGATGTGGCCGTCGGCGGCCCGGCCGGGGTCCCCGAGGCCGTCGAGATCCGCGGTGTGCTGCGCGCGCGCCTCGACGAGAACCCGGGTGATGCCCTGGAGCCGTCCTCCCCGCTGGACGTCCTGGGGGCGCTGCTGCCGTGCTGCGTCTCCGCCACCGGCGAGCCACTGGACGCGCACACGGTGACGGCGCTCGGCGAGTGGTTGTCCGGGCTCGACCGTCGCTCGGTGTCGCCTGGCGAGGAGGTGCTCTCCTCGACGGCGGTTTCCGCCTGGCTGGACACGCTTGGCGAGCCAGGAACCGTTGCCAGTTGGTCCGGGGCGGCCACGGCCAATGGTTGAGGGCTGCCGGCACCGGCAGATACCCGAGCAGAGGGCGGCGCCGCTCGATGGCGGTGACGCCGAGGAGAAGCCAGCCGCGAGGGCTGCCTTCATTGCACGACGGCATGCAGCCGCATGTCGCCCAATCGTCATCATGGAGGTCATGATCATGACACTGCAAGACGAGAAGCGTAGAAGCCTGTTGTGCCGTCTCAGCCGCCAGTTCGGCTACGCGGCCCCGGCACTGGTGCTGGTGGCCAGTGGCGCGGCCGTCCAGGCCGTGGCCGGCGAGACGTCGGCCGAACCCGCCTTCACCAGTGGCCAGGAAGCGCCCCTGATGCTGGCGGAGGCTCATGAGGAAGAGAAAAAAGAAGCAGAGGCTGAGGCAGAGGGTGAAGCCGAAGGTGAAGGCGAAGGTGAGGCCGAAGCCGAGGCCGAGGAGTAACCGATCTTCAGGCCCCTGAGCGGGTGGCCGGGCCGGACGCCACTGGCGCCGGCCACGGCCACGGCTTCCTTGACTTGCGAACAACAGGTGAACCGCCATGTCGCCCATAGCACACGCGTCATTTCCGCCGCAGGAGGGACTCATCGAGGAGAACTTCCTGGCGTTGTCACAGTTGAGGCATTTCGTCGGTGATCTGGCACCGGAGCACTACCGGCAGGCCTTCGGCCATCACGGACACCATACGCTCGGCAAGCACGTCCGCCATATCATCGACCATTACGACGCCCTGCTGAGCGGCCTGGAGGCCGATGGCGACGTGATCGACTACGAGCGTCGCCGTCGCGATGAGCTCCTCGAGCAGTGGCCGCAGCAGGCGGCTCAGCGACTGGCCGAGATCGAGGCGGCGCTGGCGGCTGCGATCGACCGGTGTCCATCGGTTCGATTGGGCCAGACCTATCACGTCGGCGACCGCGCGCTGCTACTGGAGACCAGTCTGGCGCGCGAACTCGCCTTCCTGACCAGCCACACCATTCATCACATGGCGATCCTCGGACTGCTGGCCGAGCAGGTCGGCATCGCCTTGCCCGAGGCGTTCGGGGTCCACCCTTCCACGCTGCGACATTGGCAGCGTGAAGCCACTGTTCCGGTATCGGCGAGGAGTGCCTGATGGCCAGGATGATACTGACGACATGGCTCCTGGCCCTCCTGTTGGCCGCGCCCGTGACGGCGGACACCCGCTGGCCCGAGCAGGGGTGGGAGGTGGTTCCCACGTCACTCGCCTATACAGAACTGCTCGAAGCCCTGCACGCCGCCGTCGCGGCCGAAGGGATGTTCGTCGTGACGGAGGCCGGGCCCACCGAGGCCGCGGCCCAGCGTGGCGAGTCGATTCCCGGCAATCGGGTGGTCGGCGTCTTTCGCAACGACTTCGCCGTGCGCACCCTGCGTCTCAGCGTCCCGGCCATGATCGAGGCGCCCATCCGCTTCTACGTCACCGAGAACGAGGATGGCAGCGCCACCCTGTCCTGGAAGACTCCGAGTCATGTGCTTGCTCCCTATGTCGAGGAGGGCGGCGAGGGGGTGGCGGAGATCGGCCGTGAGCTCGATGCCGTGTTCGAGGCCATCGCGAGCCGGGCGGTGAAGGGGGCAGAGTAGCTCGCTTCCCCCTCGTGCAAGGCCAGTAGATGCCCCCGAGACGTGAAGGCATTGGACCATTGACTATCACGCTCCTGGCTCGATGACCTGACATCATTCACCGAATGAGCCTGCCAGGAAAGACCCCCGGTTTTTCGCACTATATTGACTTTCGTCGGCTAGTTTCCCCCCGCATTGCTGTGCTCAAAGAGACCTCTATATCGCTATATCATGGGGATGAACATGGTTCTTCATGTCTCGTCGCCGTCCCTGTGAGGCGGAGTGCCGGCCTGCTTGTCGAGCGTAATCTCGAAATGTCTTCCGGTCTGATGAAGTAGTCTGAACTGCCGGTTACATTGCGTGCAGGCATGGCACATGGCGAGATGAAGATTGAGTGAAAGTTTTTCCTGGAATGTCAGTGAGGTGTCGAGCTGTTTGGACATCAGGCGAGTCGCCTCTTTGCACATCATCATCTTGAACATCATACCTTCTCCATGAGCCAGCCCCGCTCGATGCAGGCGTGCGAAAGCGACCAGCCGGGGCCTGGCGGCCACCAAGCGCTGCCTGTGGTCCTGCGTAACCTCCGCCGTGATCTGGATCCCGCTGTCTTTCCGGTCATGGCTGGCGTCTGGGGGAACCAGCACGATGGCGCACGGGATCCTGAGAGTTCCGTCGCCAGGCCTTGCTGCTCCTTACACCCCTCCTTCATCGATGACCGCTGCGCACAAGGGGCAGTTCTTTCAAGTGGGGAAACATCAGGTGTAATGATGCAGGCGATCTTCCCACTAAACAGGGAGGACCGGTTCACGGATGTGGCACCGCTGTTTCAGGTCAGTCATGTGGTAGCGGAAAGGTATCTGGACTGATGGGTTTCACCTGTATCAAGGCACGATCAGTCGCCGGAGGAGGATCTCATGACACCCTGTGTACTGCGCTATTCCGTGTTGAGTATCGCCCTGGGGCTTGCACCGCTGTCACCCGCACTCGCGGCGCCCCCCGGCCCGGATCCACCATTGGTGCCGGTGGTGTACTCCTTCGAGTCGTTCCGGGAGGCAGTACGCTCGGGAGGGCCCGGCAAGGACGGGATTCCGTCCATCGATCGCCCCCGCTTTCAGTCAGCAGAAGAGGCGACGCTGGAGGACGATGACAAGGTCATCGGTGTCTACCACCGTGGCCGGGCCAGGGCCTATTCCCAGCGCATCCTGGTCTGGCACGAGATCGTCAATGACGAACTGGGCGGTGAGGCATTGAGCATCACCTACTGCCCCCTGACGGGCACCGCACTGGGCTTCAAGCGGGGCGAGACCGAGTTCGGTGCCTCCGGCAAGCTGGTCAACAGCAACCTGGTCATGTATGACCGCGCCACCGACAGCGAATGGCCCCAGATCCTGGGAGTGGCCATCGACGGGCCCCTGGCGGGCCAGGGGCTGGAGGAGTTCCGGGTGTTCTGGACCACCTGGGGGGCCTGGCAGGCACGTCATCCCGAGACCGAGGTGCTGACCGACCAGACCGGCTTCGTCCGCAACTATCGACGCGACCCCTACGGGAGCTACAACCCGCTCGGCGGTTACTATGCCCCCGACAGCCGGCGGCTGTTCCCGGTGATGACCCGCGATGATCGTTTCCCGCCCAAGACCGAGGTCTTCGGCCTGCGTGGCCCGGAGGGCGCACTGGCCATTACCCGTGAGTCGCTGCGCGAGGAGGGCGTGGTCGATGTCGCGCTGGGCGAGCGTCGCTACACCGTCATTCATGACCCGGGGCTGGACACCGGCTGGGCCTTCCATAATCCCCAGGGAGTCGAGATCCAGTCAGCAGAACTCGATTTTACCGCCGAGGGTGTCACCGGACCGGGCATCGACTCGCTCGAGGCGGTGAATGGCTTCGAGGCCATGTGGTTCGCCTGGGCCGCCTTCTATCCCGACACCCATCTGTATGAGGGGCAGGAGGCGCCATGAAGCCGCTTGCCCGGGTCATCCTCCGGATGCTGTCGCGCCCCGCCACGGTCGTCGCCGTGAGCGTGATCATGGCCGCCTATACGCTGCTCTACCTGTGGTTGACCGGTGACATCGCCGAGGGGGGAACGGGTGATTGGCAGGCGGCCTTTCCCGCCTGGGCGCGGGCCTTCCAGACACGGGGCCCGTTCCAGTTCGAACCGGTGGGGCTGATCGGCCTGGGGGCGCTGGTGTGGACCTTCAGTCCGTTCAATACCCTGATCGCCGCTACCATGGGGTTGCTGGTGGGGTTGAACGTCGTGGCCGGCTGGTGGCTGTGGCGAGCCCCGCGGCAGTGTGGCCTGGGCGGGACGAGCACCGGCCTGCTGGGAGCCATTCCGGCGCTGCTGGCCGGCGGGGCCTGCTGTGCGCCCATAGTGCTCATCTGGCTGGGGCTGCCGATTGCCGGGGTCCTGGCCAGCCTGACGCCGCTCCTGGTTCCCGTCGCGCTGTTGCTGCTGGTGGCCGGGTTGTGGCTCAGCCTGCGTCGGCTGGTCGGGCAAGTCAGCCCCCGCTGACGTGCCGGCGCCACGATCTCGAAGACCGTGATCTGCCGCGGGACAGGGTGGCGGAAGCCCTGGAAGGCATCGCTATCGAGTCCGCCGGCGACTAGCGGGCGTCGTCCTCCTGCAGCTCCGGTGTGTGGCGTCGTCCCGCCTCGTGCAGCAGGTCGAACTGGCGGTTGCACTCGGTGCAGGCGTCGCACATCATCAGGTGCAGGCGTAGTGAGAGTCGTTCCTGGAACGTCAGGCGGCGGTCCTGCTTGAGCGACATCAGGCGGGTCGCCCCCTTGCACATCATCATGGCGTTTCCTCCCTCAGCCAGCCCTTCTCCAGGCAGGCACGCAAGCGTAGCCGGGCGCGGTGCAGGATCACCCAGCAGTTGTTCTCCTTGATGCCGATCTCCCGACAGATCTCTTCGGTAGAGAGCCCCATCAGCTCGCGCAACGAGAAGACCCGGGCAGCATTGTCCGGCAGCGCGATCATGCAGGCGTCGAACACCTGCCAGAAGTACTCGTTCTCGAAGATGGTATCAGGCTCTCCCCAACTGGCGGGGCGAGCGTAGTCCTGCCAGCGGCCATTCTGCTGGAACTGGCGATCGATGGCGTCGTCGTCACTCTCGTCTTCCAACGGCTGCCACTTGCCCTGGCGCTTCTGGGCGCGCAGCGAGTCGAGAATCTTGTACTTGAGGATACCGAAGACCCAGGTCTCGTAGCCGGAGCGTCCGGCGAAGCTCGCATCCTTCTCGATGGCGGCCGTCAGGGCCTCCTGCACGGCATCCTCCGCCAGGGCGTTGTCACGCAGGTGCAGGCGGGCGAAGGAGAGCAGTCGAGGCCGCACGGCCGTCAGGCGTTCCATGCGTGTGGCCGATCCGGTCATGCCGTCATCCTCATCCCCCTGGAGGATCGTCTCGTCCGTCATGTGGTGTTCGCTCCCGAGTCATGCTGGTTCGTCCATTATGGCAAGACACTCTGTCGATGTCGTTTCCTGCTCTCTCCGGAGGACACTCTATCGAAGATTCTTCTGGAAAATGCATAGCGCCAAGCCGTCTTCATGGTGATGATATATTGCGAAAGAAAATTTCCTTTTCCTCTACAAATGTCCAAGGGCTCGCGATAGGTAATCCTGACCAGAATCTCTCCGTTGAGGAGAGGCACAATGAAACGCGCAACCACGGTCGCGACAGTTGTCATGACGGCAATTCTGATCCTTGGTCAGGCCTGCGCCATGCGAAACAATGGCCCCTTCATCCTGACGGAGGTAATGCGCCCTCTCACCGATTCAACGGTGTCGCTCATTATCAGTTACAGGTGGATGAGCCGTCCCTCGTCACGATCAGAAGCCGTGGAATGAACAGCGGGGGTGCGCCTCATGTGGCCTGAAAGCCGTCCTGCGTGATGGTAATGGCAACATCGTTACCCGGACCCATCGAGGCGGTGGGGAGTTCATCATCAAGCAGCGCCTTGAACAGGGTGACTATGTACTCGAGGTCCACGCCAACAAGTTCGGCGGGCGAGCCGATACCCTGGACCACTACTACCTCAATACACGCATCGAGTGAGCGTTCAGTGAAAGCCGGGTGACCCATCGGTGTGATGGTTGGCATGCAGATGTCTCATTGAACAGTTGCGGATGGGGCGAGACGGGGGAAATCGAGGGCGAGTCGCTGCAGGTCCTGCGGCCGGTCCACATCCCAGACGCTGGTCGGACAGGCCAGTCGCCAGCCGAGCTCACGGGCTCGCCGTCGGGTCTGGGCCATCACCCGTGACGTGCCCCAGTCGATGGCGGCGAAGAGTTGCGGATCGGCGCGTCGGGCTCCGACCAGGGCATAGCCACCGTCCTCTGCGGGCAGGAAGACGGCGTCTGCCCGGTCCAGGGCCTTCCGGCAGCCTTGCAGCAGCACCGGCGTGAGCATGGGGCAGTCGCAGCCGATCAACAGCCCCGGGCCGGCCATGGTGCTCAGGGCGTGATGCATGCGCACCCCCAGGTGACCCTCCGGCTGGGCGCGCAGTTCGATGCCGTAACGGTCGGCCAGCTCGAGGAACAGCGAGTGGCCGTGATCCAGTGCAGTCCACAGGGTGATGCGGTGGGCCGACGTGGCGGCCGCGGCGATCTCCAGGGCATGGCGCAGCAGGGCGGCATGCAGTCGGGCGGCACCTTCGGCGCCGAGCACCGGGATCAGCCGGGTCTTCGTCTCGCCGGGGATCGGTGCCTTGGCCAGTATCGCCAGGGGAAAGTCAGCGGACATGACGATATTCCCGGGCCAGGGCCTCCGGCGATGCGCCCCGCCAGTAGCGAAAGCGCAGCCGCCACATCAGGGAGATCGTCGCCCAGGCGCCCTGCTGCTCCCAGCGCCGGCCGCTGCTCACCACCTTGTGGCGCAGGCAGGCGGGGGGAGAGAGGCATTTCAGTCGACGAGACATCTCGATGTCCTCCATCAGGGGTTGCTCGGGAAAGCCTCCCACGGTGGTGAATGCCTCACGGGTCATGAAAAGCGCCTGGTCGCCGGTGGCGATGCCGGTGAGCCGGGACCGGATATTCATGGCCGTGGCGATGACCGGCAGCATGGGGTGCCGGCCCTCGAGCCTGATATCGAAGCGCCCCCAGCAGTGACGCCCGGCCAGCGCCCTGTCGATCAGGAGATCGGCGCGTCGTGGCAGCCGGGTGTCGGCATGCACAAAGAGCAGTTGGCTGCCCCTGGCGGCGTGGGCCCCCGTGTTCATCTGCACGGCGCGCCCGGGTGGGCACTGGATGATTCGCGTGGCCACGGGGCAGGCCTTGGCGAGGGTGTCGTCTCGGCTGCCGCCGTCCACCACGATGATCTCGGCACCGCACAACCACAGGCCCAGCAGTCGATCGAGCCGGGCCTCGATGGTGGCCGCCTCGTCGAGGACGGGGATGATGACGCTCAGTCGCGGCGCTGCTGACATGGCAGGCGGTCCTGTCCAGAGTCGTGGTGGTCGGCTTGTCCATGTTGTGTCGTGCCGGAGCCCCGTATCTTACCGCACCCTCATGGTGTCGATAGCGATGCGAGGGCGTAAGGGGGGCAGGCTTGTTGCCACTAAACGGTATGGCGTGGCATTCGTAAACCTGGCCATCTCCCAGAGGGAGGCGTGTCATGAACGGCTTGAGTAGTATGACCTCGATTTCTCATCCCCAGTGCCTGCAGTGACCATGGCGTGATTCCAGGCGCGAGTGACACGACGGGCATGCCCATCCGGCCAGGCTCGGGGACATGAGGCTTATGCTGTCGGGAGAAGGGGAGGGTCAGCCATGACACTCTTGAGCCGCATCGGTTACATGCTGAGCTGCTGGCTCTCCTGCCCGCGACCCTGGCACCGGGCCGAGACCCGCATCGAGCGTGATGTGCTGGCCTGCCTGCGGCCGGGTGATGTGCTGCTGGTCGAGGGTTCCTCACGGCTGAGTACGGTGATCAAGTACTTGACCCAGTCCTCCTGGTCCCATGCCGCGCTGTTCGTCGGCAGTGAGGTGGCCGAACGAGCCGGCGGACGCCCCGGGGCCTGCTTCGTCGAGGCCGACCTCGCCGAGGGCGTGCGGGTGGTGGGATTCGATGAGTACGCTGGCTGTCCACTACGCATCTGCCGGCCGATGGGGCTCGGGGCCGAGGATATCGAGACGCTGGCAAGGTTTGCCTGTCGGCGCGTGGGGCATCGCTACGACCTGCGCAACATCTTCGATCTGGCCCGCTACCTGCTGCCCTTGCCGCCCGTGCCGGCACGCTGGCGCCGACACATGCTGTCCCTGGGTAGCGGTGATCCCACCCGGGCGATCTGCTCGACCCTGATCGCCCAGGCCTTCCAGGCGGTACGCTATCCGATCCTGCCCACCGAGGAGTGGCAGGACGATCCACGGCGCTGTAGCGGATGCCGCCGTCGGGTATTGCGGCGTCGACACTACAGCCTGTTCACGCCGCGTGACTTCGACCTCTCGCCCTACTTCGAGATCGTCAAGCCGGTCCTCGTCGATGGCTTCGACCCCCGACGCCTGGCATGGAGCGAGACCGAGGACGCGTTGCCGGAGATGTGACGGGCTCGTCAGGCCGACAGCTCGATGAGCGAGCCGCCGGCATCCTCGGCGTCCTCCCGGTCGTGGGTGACCAGCAGGCTCGGCAGGCCGGCCTCGTGCAGTCGGGAGAACACCAGCTGTCGCATCTCGTGGCGCAGATGGGTATCGAGTTTGGCGAATGGCTCGTCGAGGAGCACGGCACAGGGGGCGGAGAGCAGCAGGCGCATAAGGGCGACCCGCGCCTGCTGGCCACCGGAGAGCGTCGCCGGGTCGCGGTCGCCGAAACCGGCCAGGCCGATCTCCCCCAGGGCGGCCTCGACCCGGGCCGACTTGTCGGGGGTGGCGCGTGGCATGCCGAAACGCAGGTTGCCGGCCACCGAGAGATGCGGGAACAGCAGCGGATCCTGGAACAGCAGGCCGATGCCGCGCCGTTCGGCCGGCAGTCGGGTGATGTCGCGGCCGTCGAGGCGTACCCGCCCCGTGGCCTGGAACGCCGGTGCCAGGAAGCCCGCCACGAAGGCCAGCAGGGTCGACTTGCCCGAGCCGGACGGGCCCATCACGGTGAGCACCTCGCCGGGGCCGACCGCGGCATCGAGTTCGAGCAGCGTCACTTCGCCCAGGGTGATCCGGATCTCCTCCAGGGCCAGATGGTGGTGGTCGTTCATGGTGCTCCTCGCATGCCTCGGCGGTTGGACCACAGCAGCCGCGGCAGGCCGATGGCGATGGTGAAACCCACCAATGGCAGGCTGGCCTGGACCAGCGCCCAGACCCCGATCACCCGCCGGTTGCCACCGGCAGCCAAGGCCACCGCCTCGGTGGTCACGGTGGGCACGCGACCGGCGCCGAGCAGTTGGGTGGGCAGGTACTGGCCGATGCTGACCGCCAGCCCCACGGCGCAGGCGGTGAGCATCGGCGCCAGCAGCAGTGGCAGGCGCACCCGCCAGAAGGCGGCGTTGCGCGAGGCGCCGAGCGTGAGGGCCAGCCGCGTCCAGCGCGGGTCGAAGCGCCGGTAGGCCTCGGAGAGCGACAGGAACACGTAGGGCAGCACGAACAGCAGGTGGCCGAAGATCACCAGGCCATGCTGCGGTCGGGTGCCGAGCGACTCCATGACCACCACCAGGCCGAACAGGAAGGCGATCTGCGGCACGATCAGCGGCAGATAGAGCAGCCCCAGCGCGGAAAGGAGCCGCCCCTGAGCCGGCTGGCGCCCGGTGCGCTGCTCGTTCTCCAGGGCGGCCAGGGCCAGGGCCACGGCGATCAGCGTCGACGCGACGGCGATGATGGCGGTCGAGCTCGCCGGACCCGCCAGCGACGGTAGCGCGCGAACCCAGTGCGTGGTCGTGACGCTCTGTGGCAGGGCGTCGGGAAAGCGCCAGAAGCCGGCCACCGAATAGAGGGCGAGGCCGGCGATGCCGATGAAGGCGATCAGGCTGGCCAACAGGATCAGCCCCTTGCCGGCCAGGCGCAGCGGCTTCTCGCCGTGGCGACGTCCGCCACGGTGAATCCAGTGCCGCCCCAGGCGAGCAATGAGACATTCAAGGCACCACCAGGTCGCCAGCGCCGCGGCGGTGACGCCGAGCTGCAGCACCGCCCCGGCCGAGGCCATGAAGCGCCGGCTCAGGTCGGGGTCGTTGAACCAGGTGAGGATCGACACGCTGAGCGTCGATGGCAGGGTGGGGCCGAGGATCAGCGCGACGTCCACCACCGAGGTGGCGTAGGCGATCACCGCATAGATCGGCAGGCGGATCAGCGGGTAGAGCGCCGGGGCGACGACCTTGAGCCAGGCGATGGTCGGCCGGTAGCCGAGCGAGCGGGCGATGGCCACTCGCCGCTGGGGATCGAGCTGGGGCAGGGCCGCCAGGCTCATCAGCAGCAGGAAGGGAATCTCCTTGATGATGAGCCCCGCCATCAGCGAAAGGCCCCAGGGGTCCTGGACGATCAGCAGGTCCGGTGGTCGCTCCCAGCCGGTCAGCCCCGGCGAGACCAGCCGGGCCACCAGGCCGGAGGGGGCGATCAGGAACGCCAGGCCGAAGGCGGCGGCGGCATGGGGGATCGACAGCAGCGGCGAGACCAGCCGGCGAATCCAGTGATCGAGTCGACTGCCTGTGGCAGAGGCCAGGAACAGCAGCACCACGACGAGCGACACCGCGGTGGTGACCAGGCCGCTGGTGAAACTCACTGTCACCGAGCGCCACAGGCCGGGCTGGGCGAGCAGCTGCCGCCAGGGGGCCAGGCCGAAGGCGTCGCCGCCCAGCGCCGGCAGGTAGCCGAAGGCCGGCAGAATGGCCATGGCCAGGCCGGCGAGGATGGGGCCGACCAGCAGGGTGACGATCAGCACGGGAGCGAGGCGCAGGATCATCGCGGTCGCGCCTCGTCACCGGCCGCGGCGCAGGGGGCCACCGTCATCAGTTACGCACATAGCGCTCGAGCCAGGCCTCCTGCAGGGCGGTCATCCAGCTCGGGTGCGGCTCGGGAAGCGTCTGCGCCAGGGCGTCGGCAGGCAGCATGGCCGGATTCTCCTCGTCCAGGGCGAAGAGCGCCTGGGCCTGTTCATCGAGGCGCGCCACGTCGAGCACGGTGCGGTCACCCCACATCGCCAGGTCCTGCTTGCGGGCCTGGGCCTCCGGGGAGAGCAGGAAGTCGGCGACCACCATGGCACCGGCCTTGTGAGGCGAGTTGAAGGGAATGGCGACGAAGTGCACGTTGCCGAGGGTGCCGCCATCCAGCACATAGCTGCGGGTGGTGGGCGGAAGCTCGGAGTCGGCCACCGCGGCCGCCGGTTCCGAGGGGATGAAGGTGAAGGCCAGCGCCAGTTCGCCGTCGCTCATCAGGTTGCGCAGCTCCGGGCCGCTGGCGGGGAACTGCCGGCCGCCGCGCCACAGGTGAGGGTGCAGGGTGTCCAGGTAGTCCCACAGCGGGGCGGTGACGGCGGCGAAGTCGCTCTCCTCCACCGGGGCATAGAGCGCCTCGTCGGCGTCGCTCAGGGTGAGCAGTGCCTGCTTGAGGAAGGTGCTGCCGGTGAAGTCGGGAATGCGGGGGTAGGTGAAGCGGCCGGGGTTGGCCTCGGCCCAGGCGAGCAGTGCCTCGATGTCACGGGGCGGGGATTCGATTTCGGCACTGTCATGGTAGAAGGTGATCTGCGCCTTGCCCCAGGGCGCCTCGAAGCCTTCGGTGGGCAGAGTGAAGTCGGTGACCACCTCGGGATTGTGCTCGGGGTAGGTGAGGGCGAAATTGGGTAACCGCTCGGCGAAGGGACCGAACAGCAGGTCGGCCGCCCTCATGGCGGCGAAGTTCTCGCCGTTGATCCAGATCAGGTCGATGCTGCCGTCCTCGCGGTTGCCAGCGGACTTCTCGGCCAGGACCCGAGACACGGCGGCGCCGGTGTCGTCGAGCTTCACATGCACCACCGTCACATCGTACTCGTCCTGCATGCGCTGGTTGACCCACTCGAGGTAGCGATTGGTGCGGGTGTCGCCCGCCCAGGCATTCCAGTAGACGGTCTGGCCGCGGGCCTCGTCGCGCACGGCGTCCCAGTCGGCGGGATCCGGGGCGGCATGCAGCGGCATGGACAGCAGCAGGGCGAGCGGGGCGGCGGCGAGGGTACGACTCGGCATCGAAGGAATCCTTCTTCAATTCATGGCGGTATTCAGCGCGCCCTCGAGGGTGCGGAATTCATCCTGCACAAGCGTGATGGCCGGCAGGGAGAGATAGTGGTCGACCCGGTCGCGCACATGGGCGATCAGCGCCTCGTCGCTGAGCTCGGCGGACCAGTCCTCGCCGCGGGCATGGGCGTCACGGGTCCGGCGATGGCTGGCACGCCACTTGGCGCACCAGGTCAGTGACCAGAGCCACATGGCGCGGCGACAGGCCAGCAGGGCCGCGGTGTCGCCGTCGAAGCCGGTGGCCGTCATCCAGCGGTGGTAGAAGTCGGCCACCTGCTCCGCTGACAGCTCGGCACGGCTGACGAGGTCCCAGGTAGTCGAGGTATAGAGGCTGGCATGGGCCAGGTCGAAGCCGGGCAGGCCGTAGCGGCACTTCTCCAGGTCCACCAGCACGGCGCGTCCCGAGTCGGTGATCAGGAAGTTGCCCGGGTGGGCATCGAAGCTGATCAGCCGAGGCTCGGCGTCGGGCAGCCGCTGCGGCAGGGCGGCGAGCTCGACCTCGATGCGCCGTCGCACCTCCGGCGCGAGGTCCGCCCGATCCAGAAAGCGGGCCTGTGCCGCGACCTCGTGACGCATGGCGGCCCAGGGATCGCCAGGCGCCTGCAGCGGTTCGCGCTGTCCGGAGGGCGGTATTTCCAGGGCGTGCAGGCTGGCCAATGCCTCGGCGATGGCCGGGAGGTCATCCGGCAGGTGCGCCGGCCGGCCGCGAATGGCGCTGACCAGCAGGCCGCCCCGCGGCAGGTCGTTGGACGGGGGGAGGACCCCGTGCAGTGCGGGCGTGTGCCCGCTCTCGCTCGCCCGGGCGAAGCAGGCCGCCTGGTAATCGAGGTTGGCCCGTGCCCCCAGCCCCAGTTGGCTCTGCTTGGGCAGGCGGGCGACCCAGTCGATGGCATCGCGCTCCAGCCAGACGTGGTGATGGGCCAGGCCGGTATCGGCCATCGGCTGCATCGAGAGGATCCCGGCGTGGCGGCCGGCCCGTGTCAGTGCCGCGGCCAGGCGATCACACAGGTCGTGCCGGGTTTCCGGGGAGACAGGGGAGGAAACGTTGTTCGGCATGGCCTTCCTCGACATCGGGATGGTCGGTCTGTAGGTGGTCGGGCGAGTGCTGCTTTCCTTACATCCCTGGCGGCAATACACCGGCGATGGAACGACCGGGACCAGCAGCCTGCGGTTAAGGTGAATCCGCGCGCTGTAAGTAATCGTGTCCATTGCCTACCAAACCAGATCGCTGGCAAGCAGCGGTGCGACATGACCCTTTGGGTCTCCAAGAGAATAGCTCTGATAAACAAGAGCTTGACCTGAAATGTCATCACGGAGGTGGAAATCATGTCACAGCATGACGACAAACGCCGCAGGCTGCTAGGCCGCCTGAGCAGACAGTTCGCCTATACGGCTCCGGTACTGGCGCTGGTGGCCGGCGGGGCGGTCCTGCAGGCCACGGCGGACGATACCTCGACCGAGGCAGGCTTTGCCTCCGTTACCGAAGCGACTCTTCTGCTCGCCAGCAATCATGCCGCAGCCGAGGGAGAGGCGGAAGGGGAGGCCGAAGCCGAGGGAGAAGCGGAAGGGGAGGCCCAGTCGAGTGACGCGGTGCAGCGGCCCGACGACTACACGCCCGGCTACAGCGAGACGGACGAGAACCCGCAGGAGCTGCTGGCGCAGGGTGAGGAGCTCTATTACGACACCTCGTTGAGCACCAACGGCCTGTCCTGCGCCTCCTGCCACGGCAGCGACGGCCAGGACGAGGGCTACAAGGCCACCTTCGAGCAGCCCTTCCCACATCAGGTGGCGATGGCCGGCGACCAGTTCGGTATGCCCGAGGTTCATGCCGACGAGATGGTGCAGGTCTGCATGGTGGCGCCCATGGAGGCCGAGCCGCTGGAGTGGGAGGGCGAGGCCCTGCAGTCGCTCTCTGCCTATATGGTGGAGGTACAGCGTCGTTTTGCCGGTGAACCTCACGACCTCTGATCACGGCCAGGGATGTTCTCCACGACCGGTGCCGCCCTGCGGCACCGGTGCCCTGCAAGCCCCCGGGTCGAGTCGATCATCCCGGGCGCCGCTCGCCGACGGGTGACTGCTGTTGCGGTAACGATCTTCTTCTGCCTACGCTGATATCGGCAACGGCTGAACCACGGCGTGCCATCGCGACTCTCAAGGGCAGAAGACGCAGGGCAGGGTAAACTATGACGAGTGGACTCCGCGGGGCCATGGCCAGGCGCATGCTGCTGCCGTTCAGCTTGCTATGTCTGGTGCTTGGGGGTCTGCTGGCTTGGCACGCCCAGGCCCAGCAGGAGGAGCGGACCGCCCTGGTGATGACCGTCGACGGGGCCATCGGCCCGGCCACCAGCGACTACTTCCAGCGTGGGCTGCGCAAGGCGGAGGAGGGCAATGCCGAGCTGGTGGTGGTGCAGATGGACACCCCCGGCGGGCTGGACGCCTCCATGCGCAGCATGATCCGCAGCATGCTCAACTCACCCGTCCCCGTCGCCATCTATGTCTCGCCGAGTGGTGCCCGCGCGGCCAGTGCTGGCACCTACCTGCTCTACGGCAGCCATGTGGCGGCGATGGCCCCGGCCACCCACCTGGGCTCGGCGACGCCGGTACAGATCGGCGGCGGTGGCGGCCTACCGGGGCTGGGCGACGAGGAGGAGGAGGAGGACGGCAACGGCGGCGGTGTCCGGGCGGAGGAAGAGAGTGCCACCGGCGATGACGGTGATGCCGCCAACGGTGACGATGCCGCTGCCAGCGATGACGAGGAAGCCGTATCCGATGATGACGAGGCCAGTGAGGAGGCCGCCGAGGGCCCGCGCCGTGGCGAGACCGCCATGGAACGCAAGGTGCTGGAGGATGCCGTGGCCTATATCCGCTCCCTGGCCGAACGCCATGGTCGCAATGCCGACTGGGCCGAGGAGGCGGTGCGCGAGGCGGTCAACCTCACCGCCGACGAGGCGCTGGAACGCCAGGTCATCGACGTGGTGGCCGGCGATCTCGACGACCTGCTGGCACAGGTCGATGGTCGCGAAGTGGTGATGGAACATGGCGAGCGAACGCTGGAGACGAGCGAGCTGGTCATCGTGCGCTTCGATCCGGACTGGCGTACCGAACTGCTCTCGGTGATCACCAACCCCAATGTCGCCTATTTCCTGATGATCATCGGCTTCTACGGGCTGATCTTCGAGCTCTCCAACCCGGGGAGCCTGGTGCCGGGTACCATCGGCATCATCTCGCTACTGCTGGCGCTGTTCGCCTTCCAGGTGCTGCCGATCAACTACGCGGGGCTGGCGCTGATCCTGGTGGGACTGGGGCTGATCGTGGGCGAGGCGCTGATGCCCAGTTTCGGCATTCTGGGGATTGGCGGCATCGTCGCCTTCGTGATCGGATCGGTGATACTGATGGATGCGGAAAACCTGAGTGTCTCGCTGCCGATGATCGGCGGCATCGCCCTGCTGGCCGCCGCACTGATGCTGTGGGTGATGACGCGCTTCGTGGGGCTCAGGCGTCGGCCGGCGAGAACCGGCGAGGAGGAGCTCGTCGCCAGCGAGGCCACGGTGCTGGAGGATTTCGAGGGGCAGGGGCATGTCCGGCTGCACGGGGAGCGCTGGAATGCCCGCAGTTCCCGGCCGCTGCGCAAGGGGCAGGTCGTGCGGGTGCGGGCCATCGACGGGCTGACCGTCGATGTCGTGCCGCTCGAGGAGAGTGACCGAGGCGGGAACGACTGAAGCGTTCGCGTCGTATCGTTCAAGGCGTACTGTTCAAACCGTACAGGGAGAACCCGTCATGATGATTTCCTATCTCGTTCCGGTCGTCCTGCTGCTCATGCTGATTGCGGCCTCGATCCGTATCCTGCCGGAGTACAAGCGCGGCGTGGTGTTCTTCCTCGGTCGCTTCCAGGCGGTGAAGGGGCCAGGGCTGATCATCGTCATCCCCGGCATCCAGAAGATGGAGGTGGTCGACCTGCGGGTGATCACCATGGACGTGCCGGAACAGGACGTCATCTCCCAGGACAACGTCACCGTCAAGGTGAATGCGGTGCTCTACTTCCGGGTGGTGGACCCGGAGAAGGCCATCATCCAGGTCGAGCATTTCGTCAATGCCACCAGCCAGCTGGCCCAGACCACGCTGCGTTCGGTGCTCGGCAAGCACGACCTGGACGAGATGCTCTCCGAGCGTGACAAGCTCAACGACGACATCCAGGAGATCATCGATGCCTCGGCGGAGGGCTGGGGGATCAAGGTGGCCAACGTCGAGATCAAGCACGTCGACCTCGATGAAAGCATGATCCGTGCCATTGCCCGCCAGGCCGAGGCCGAACGCGAACGGCGGGCCAAGGTGATCCATGCCGAGGGCGAACTGCAGGCCTCGAAGAAGCTGGTCCAGGCGGCCAACGTGATGTCAGAGAACTCCGCCGCCCTGCAACTGCGTTATCTACAGACCATGAGTGACATGAGCAACAAGAATGCCTCGACCATCGTGGTGCCGCTGCCCATGGACATCATGGAGGCCTTCCGGCAGATGAAGGCCTCCCCCGCGGCGCAGGCCCGTGCCGGCCAGGCGACACCGGATAGTGGCGGCGACACCTGATCCGGCCGTGGCACTGCCCCCTCGGGTGCGCCGCAGCATGAACTCTGCTAGACTCTCGCGCTCGTTATCGGGGCAGTTGGCCGGAGTCCGCCTCCGTCTCCGTCTCCTGCCCGATTCTCAAGAGCACGGGAAACGACGCAACGTGATGACCCCCCTGACAGGGCTGGCCACGCCGCCCTAGCGCACCCTCCTTTTCCCGAGGTGCCGTGCCCAGCGGCTACGGCCCCTCGATCCATGACATCACGCCGATGTCCCGGGCGCCCCTGCGTGCCCACCCTGCTCGATACGAACTACCTCGCCCTCGACGGACTGCACCACCACCGGTGCGGCCAATGGCATGGCATTGCACGACATACCCTGGCGCCTCACGGCATTCCAATCACCCCTGACTGGACCGCAGCATGTACGAAAAAATGAAACTGAGCTGGTTCTCCAACCTCAAGGGCGACACCCTCTCCGGCATCGTCGTGGCACTGGCCCTGATCCCCGAGGCCATCGCCTTCTCGATCATCGCCGGCGTCGACCCCAAGGTCGGCCTCTATGCCTCCTTCGCCATCTGCGTGATCATCGCCTTTGCCGGCGGCCGTTCCGGCATGATCTCCGCGGCCACCGGCGCCATGGCGTTGCTGATGGTCACCCTGGTCAAGGAACATGGTCTCGAGTACCTGCTGGCCGCCACCCTGCTCACCGGGGTCATCCAAATCATCGCGGGCTACCTGAAGCTCGCCGATCTGATGCGCTTCGTCTCGCGCTCGGTGGTCACCGGCTTCGTCAACGCCCTGGCGATCCTGATCTTCATGGCCCAGCTGCCGGAGCTGACCGGGGTGACCTGGCATGTCTACGCCATGACCGTCGCCGGCCTGGCGATCATCTATGGCTTCCCCTACCTGCCGGTGGTGGGCAAGACCATTCCGTCGCCGCTGGTCTGCATCCTGGTGCTGACCGCGGTCTACATGATCACCGGCATGGAGATCAGAAGCGTTGGCGACATGGGCGAGCTGCCGGACAGCCTGCCGGTGTTCCTGTGGCCCGACGTGCCGCTCAACCTCGAGACCCTGGGGATCATCCTGCCCTACTCGCTGATGTTGGCCGTGGTGGGGCTGCTGGAGTCGATGATGACCGCCACCATCGTCGACGACCTCACCGACACCCGCAGCGACAAGAACCGCGAGTGCAAGGGCCAGGGCATCGCCAACATCGGCGCCGGCCTGCTCGGCGGCATGGCGGGCTGCGCGATGATCGGCCAGTCGGTGATCAACATCAAGTCGGGGGGGCGGCGCCGCATGTCGACGCTGATCGCCGGTGTCGCGCTGCTGCTGATGGTGGTCTTCCTCGCCGACTGGGTGTCGCGGATCCCCATGGCGGCGCTGGTGGCGGTGATGATCATGGTCTCCATCGGTACCTTCAGCTGGAGCTCCATCCGCGACCTGAAGAAGCATCCCATGAGCACCAACATGGTGATGGTGGTCACCGTGGTGGTCACCGTGGGCACCCATAACCTGGCCATCGGCGTCTTCGTCGGCGTGCTGATCGCCGCCATGAACTTCGCCAACAAGGTCGGCAACATCTTCTATATCGGCTCCGAGGAAGCCGAACAGGGCCGCCATCGCGTCTACAAGGTGGTGGGACAGGTGTTCTTCGCCTCCTCCGAGCGCTTCGGCAACGCCTTCGACTTCAAGGAGACCGTGGAGAAGGTGACCATCGATCTCTCCCGTGCCCACTTCTGGGACATCACCGCCGTCCAGGCCCTGGACCGGGTGGTGATCAAGTTCCGCCGCGAGGGCACCGAGGTGGAGCTGATCGGCCTCAACGAGGCGAGCGCCACCATCGTCGATCGCTATGCGGTGCATGATGATCCCGAGGCCGTCGAGAAGCTGATGGGCGGCCATTGATTCGAGACAAGCCTCCGGGCCATCGGGTGGGCGTACCCCTGTGACGCCTTGGGCCGATGGTGTAGAACTTGTGTAACGGCGGGCCGAGGCGATCGGGCCCGCCGCCAACCCACGCCAGCTCGGGAAACGACAAGATGACAGATCAGGTGATGGCCGCCATCGACGGCTCGCAGTTCTCGGAAGGGGTGTGCGATTACGCCGCCTGGGCCAGCCTGGCGCTCGGCGCGCCGCTGACCTTCCTCCACGTGGTGGACAACCACCCCCAGACCGCCGAGGCTGACCTCTCCGGCAACATCGGGCTGGGCTCCCGCGAGCACCTGCTCGAGGAGCTGGCTACCCTCGACGAGCAGCGCGCCAAGGTGGCCCAGGAGCAGGGCCGGCTGATGCTCAAGGCGGCCAGGGAGCGGGCCGTCGAGGACGGGGTGAGCGAGCCCGCCACCCGCCAGCGCAACGGCACCCTGGTGGAGACACTCGAGGAGCTGGAGAGCGAGATCCGCCTGTTGGTCATGGGCAAGCGCGGTGAGACCGCCCACCAGGCGAGCGAGCACCTGGGATCCAACCTGGAGCGGGTGGTGCGCACCCTGCACCGGCCGATCCTGATGGTGCCCCCAATGGAGCCGAATAGCTTCAAGCGCCCAGAGAAGGTGATGATCGCCTTCGACGGCAGCAAGACCACCCGCAAGGGAGTGGAGATGCTGGCCAGGAGCCCGCTGTTCAACGGCATCCCCTGCCATGTGGTGATCGTCGGTGCCGAGACCGGCGACAACCGCTCACAGCTCGACTGGGCGTTGTCGACGCTGCGCGACGCCGGCCACGAGGCTGAGGGCGCGATCCGCGCCGGTGAGGTGGAAGAGGCCCTGCGTGCCTATCAGAACGAGCACGGCATCGACCTGCTGGTGATGGGCGCCTATGGCCACTCGCGGATCCGTCACCTGCTGGTGGGCAGCACCACCACCGGCATGCTGCGCAAGGCCAGCGTACCGGTGCTGCTGCTGCGGTGATCCCCGGCCGCGACCGAGGCACACGACACCGCCGGCCCGGGGCCGGCGGTGTCGTGTCAGGGGCCCTTCGCTTCCGGGCTGGCCAGCACCCCCTGTGCCAGCGTCCAGCCGATGACCAGAAACACCAGCATTCCGCCCAGTACCAGGGAGAAGTCGGCGCCCAGATCCAGCGCCACGCCCAGTATCGCCGGGGCGATGCCGGTGGAGAAGACCATACAGGCGCTCAGGGTGGCGCGCACCGTGCCGAGGTGCTCGGCCCCCCAAAGCCGCACCAGCAGGCTGGTGGCGATCGGTTCCTGGGATCCCATGGCGAGCCCGCCACCGACCATCAGCGCCCAGACCCCGGCGTGGCCGCCGATCGCGAGGGCCACCACCAGCGCCAGCGCAAAGGGCAGCAGGTAGAGCCGCGCCAGGCGCACCGGCCCCAGCCGGTCGACCCAGCGCCCGCCGAGCAGGGCGCCGGGCAGCTTGGCCAGCCCCATGCCGGTCAGCGCCAGGGCGTAGACGCCCAGGGTGCTGCCGAGGTCTGCGGTCATGCGCGCCTGGTAGATGAACAGCCCCGTCATGGTCACCGGCAGGATCATCAGCAGCGGCAGCAGGCGCCAGAAGCGCGGGTCGCGGAAGGGGCGCGGGCCGTCACGGCGTTGGCCGCGCTGCGGGCGTAGCCCCGGCGCCCCGGGCCAGGGGCCACGTACCAGCAAGGGTATCCACAGGCCGGCCAGCACCAGCACGAAGAGCCACCAGAGTTCCCGCCAGCCGAGCCATACCAGCAGCGCCGCCATCAGCGGCGGCAGCGCCGTCTCGCCGAGCATGATGCCCATGCTCACGAGCCCCAGGGCACGGCCGCGCATGGCCACGAACTCGCGCCCCGCCAGGGTGTTGCCCAGATGCGTCATCATCCCCTGGCCGCACAGGCGCACCAGGCCCAGGCCGAGCAGCCCCAGCCCCCACCAGGGGGCGAGCGTCAGCAGCAGTACCCCGATCAGCAGCGTGCCGAGCACGAGCATGGCGAAGCGTCGTGGCGGGATCCAGTCGATGCTGGGCCCCAGGCGCAGCATGGCGAAGCCGGCGACCAGGGTCACCAGGGCGTAGGCGCTGCCGAACTGGCCGGCGGACAGGCCCAGTCGCTCGCTGATCGGGGCCTGGAACAGGCCAATGAAGAAGCTCTGGCCCAGGCTCGAGGTGAACAGCGCCAGGAAGGCGATGCCGAGCAGGCCGCGGTGGTCCCGCAGCAGGGTGCGGTAGCCCATGATGACCTCCCTGTGATGCATGGGGTGCGGTAGCCGAACCACGATGGCAAGATGGGGCTTCTCCGGGTCGACTCGTCGAAGCGGCATATCTTATCAGCCATACCGGGGCGGTGTGGCACCCGGACGGTGCCTGTCCCCCCTGGCGTCAGGGAGATTGTGATGAATCATCCCGAACTCGAGATGGAAGGCGTCCGTGAACGACTCCTGGCCATGCGTACCGAACTGCTCGAGGAGAGCGAGTCGAGCCGCGACGCCCGTGATACCGTGATGCTCGACCAGACCTCGGTAGGGCGGCTGTCGCGCATGGATGCCCTGCAGGGGCAGGCCATGGCCAAGGCCGAGGAGGAACGGCGCCAACTGGCGTTGCGGCGCATCACGGCGGCCCTGGCACGCATCGACCGAGGCGAATATGGCGAATGCATCGAGTGCGGAGAGTGGATCGCCACGAAACGGCTCGAGTGGGACCCCCTGGTGCTCAAGTGCATCGACTGTGCCGAATGATGAGGTAGAATCGACTGCATGTAATTTTCTAGGCAGATAGTATTGCTGCGTCTTTACCAGTCTTCCAGGAGAAAAACAGATGACCATCGTTCGACACGACACCAAGGCGCGCATGAGCCGCGCCGTGATCCACAACGGCATCGCCTACCTGTGCGGTCAGGTGGCCGGCCCCGAGGCGCGTCACGGCGACATCGCCGAGCAGACCGAGAGCATGCTGGCGCGCCTCGATGCGCTGCTCGCCGAGATCGGCTCCGATCGCGAGCACCTGCTGACGGCGACGATCTACCTCAAGGAGGGCCACGACTTCGCCGCCATGAACGCGGTGTGGGATGCCTGGGTGCCCACCGGCCACGCCCCGGCCCGGACCTGCGTCTGCGCCCCCATGCCCGCCGACGAGCTGAAGGTCGAGATCACCGTCACGGCCCAGGTCATCGGCGAATACAGCTACTGAATCAAGACGGGCGGTACCCTCGAGTCACACTCGGGGATGCCCTAGATATCGAGCGCCGCAGAGACTCGGGTAGTTCCTGGCGGAGGCGGTGGTTCAGCCCATGACGGTTTCTGGAATGATCGCCAGCCGGGGGAGTGAACGAATGCATAGCCGGCGCTGATGGCTGCAGATGCTCAATGTCCAGCCGCTATGCTGCCACTGCCACGCCTGGACTTCGCCGCCGGGAAGCAACCGTGAGAGTCTCGTTTCCAGTACGCTGCCTGGGGGCCGGCCTGAGAGACTGTCGAGCTTGAACAGGGCTTCGTGCAGTGTCCAGGCGCGATAGAACGCACCCAGTGGGCTGGCCGCCTCGAGTATGGCACGGCGTACCCTGGCTTCGGGCAACAGGTCGACCAGCTCCGCCAGGCGAGCGCCGTGCCTGGGACGAGCATGCTCGAGGTCGATGCCGACCGGCACCGTGGCCAGCCCCGCCACGACGCGTCCATCACGATGACTCAGGCAAGCACGCCAGGGCATGGGGAGTGAGGGGTGTCGCGGCGCCCCCTGCCCCCTGGGCGACCAGTCGGCCAGGGGGCAGTCGAGGCCACGACGTGCCGCGAGCCGCGACAACAGCTCGCGCCCGAGCCGAGACAGGCGGGCTCCGCTGCTGCCAGGGGGAGCCTGTGCCAGGATCAGCTCCAGGTGAGCCTTCATTCGCTCAACGCAGGGTGACGACGTCGCCGCGCAGGGCTACCCCGGCCATCACTGCCCCGGCATGGCATTCATACTCGGTACGCGACGCCATGGCGTTGCGCTTGTAGTAGCTCTCGATATTGATCACGGCATTGCCTCCTTCTGCCCTGACGCGCTCCTGCAGGCTGAGCAGTGCCGAGAGCATGACCCAACGGCAGGCCTCCTCGTCGCTCTTGTTGAAGGCATTGGTCTTCTTGTTGGTGACGTAGTTGCCGTGCTCGGCGACGACCTCACCGTGGTCGGCATCGGCGAACACGAAGCGGATCTCGGCATCGAGGCGCTCCCTGGCCGCGGGGGTATTCATGGCTTCCTCGATCGACAGCAGGTGCTGGGTATCCCTGGCCTGTGCCGTAGCGGCCAGTGCCAAGCCGCCGATCAGAAGGGTGAGCGATAGCAGTCCCCTGGTCATTTATCATTCCTTGCTTTCAGGTAGGTGAGTGGTGCCGGTCGTCGGCACCTCGGGCATGCCGGCATCAAGGCCAGCGGCGGAAGATCAACGAGGTGTTGATCCCCCCGAAGGCGAAGTTGTTGCTCATCACGTATTCGCAATCGATAGACCGCATCTCGTCGCGGAGATAGTCGAGGTCGGCGCAGGCGGGGTCGGGGCGGTGAAGATTGGCGGTGGCATGGAATCGCCCCTCACGCATCATCTCGATGGCCACCCAGGCTTCCAGGGCGCCGCACGCGCCCAGGGTGTGCCCGGTGAAGCTCTTGAAGGCGCTGATCGGCATGCGCTTGCCGAATACCGCATGGGTCGCATGGCTCTCGGCGATATCGCCGCGATCGGTGGCCGTGCCATGGGCACTGACATAGCCGATCTGCTGTGGAGCCAGTCCGGCGTCGGCCAGCGCCAGGTGGATCGCCTGTTCCATCATGCCGGCATCGGGCTGGGTGACATGGCGACCGTCGCTGTTGGTGCCGAACCCGACCAGCTCTGCATGGATGGTCGCCCCACGGGCCTGGGCATGCTCGAGCTCCTCGAGGATCAGCGTGCCCGCCCCTTCACCGATCACCAGTCCATCGCGTTCGACATCGAAGGGCCGCGGTGACGTGTGCGGGGCATCATTGCGGGTACTGGTGGCGAACAGGGTATCGAAGACCGCGGCTTCGGAGGCCGACAGTTCTTCGCAGCCGCCGGCGATCATCGCCTTCTGGCGACCGAAGCGTATGGCTTCGAAGGCGTAGCCGATCCCCTGGCTACCCGAGGTGCAGGCGCTCGAAGTGGTATGGATGCGCCCGCGTATGCCGAAGAAGACCCCGATGTTGACCGGCGCCGTGTGGGCCATCATGCGGATATAGGAATTGGCGTTCAGCCCGTCGGTGGACTTGTTGATCAGCATGTTGCCGAAATCGGCCACGGCATCGGGTTCCCCCGCCGAGGCGCCATAGGCGATGCCCAGGTCTCCGCTGGAGAGCAGTGGCGAGCCGAGCAGGCCGGCATCCTCGAGCGCCAGCTCGCTGGCGCGGGTGGCCATCTGTGCTCCCCGCCCCATGCTGCGCAACACCCGCCGGTGATAGTGCGAGGGCAGGTCGAAATCGACGACGGGGGCGCCGAGACGGGTATTGAGGCCCTCGTAGACGGACCACTCATCGACATGGCGGACGCCGTTCTCCAGACGCTCGAGCCGCGAACGAATGCTGGGCCAGTCGTTGCCGATGGGAGAGAAACCCGCCATGCCGGTGACCACCACCCGTCGGCCGAGGCCGTCGCTACGAAGCCCCTTGCTCGACATCAGCACATCCCTCCGTTCACGGCAATGACCTGGCGGGTGATGTAGCCGGCATCGCCCGAGCACAGGAAACTCACGGTGGCAGCGACTTCCTCGCTGCTGCCGGTACGACGCATGGGAATCATCCGGAGGGCTTCCTCGGTGACCAGGTCATCGGTCATGTCGGTGTCGATCAGGCCCGGGGCCACGCAGTTGACGGTGATGCGGCGCTTGGCCAGCTCCACCGCCAGGGCCTTGACCGCCCCGATCAGGCCGGCCTTGGCGGCGCTGTAGTTGACCTGTCCCCGGTTGCCCATCAACCCCGACACCGAGGACATCACCACGATGCGACCCGGTGCACGGCGACGGACCATCGGCATGACCAGGGGTTTCACCACGTTGTAGAAGCCGTCCAGGTTCGTGTGAATGACGCTGTCCCAGTCTTCGTCGGACAGCGCCGGGAAGGCCCCGTCGGCGGTGATGCCCGCATTGCAGACCACGCCGTAATAGGCCCCATGTGCCTCGATGTCGGCCTCGATGGCCTGGCGGGCCGCCTGGCGGTCGGCCACGTCGAAACAGAGTACCCGGGCCGAACGACCCATGGCGGTTATCCGCTCGGCAACGGCATCGGCGGCCTCGCGTCGGTGCCGACAGTGCAGGACGATGTCGAAGCCGTCACGGGCCAGGCGCAGGGCGATGGCGCGACCGATGCCGCGGCTCGAGCCGGTGATCAGAATGCTGGCGGTCATGGGCTCTCCCCTCGTTGGATGGCTTCCAGCGCTTCCAGTGACTCGGGCTGGAAGACATTGAGCGTGGTGGTGGCGAGTGATTCCCCGTGGCTTCCTCGCAGCTCGCCGCGAAAGGCGCCGAGGCCGTTGTCGGCGCGAAAGTCGAGAGCGACGCCGACCCGTACCGGCCGATCGAACGCGAACCATGGGGTCTGGCATCGGTAGCGACGCGTGCCGAGCAAGAAACCGATACGCGGCTCGTCGCCCTGGCGCACGGCCTGCACCCCGGCCCAGGCCGCGACGGCCTGGGCGAGCCACTCGAGACCGACCCAACCGGGGACTCCCCGGGCAGCGGCGAACAGGCCGTCTCGGCGCGGGGTGACCTCGGCGAGCAGGTGCTCATCGCCGACCTCGAGCAACGTATCGAGCAGACACATGCCGTGGCGGTGTGGCACGAAGGGCGCGATATCGCAGGGCAGCGAGGGGGGCATCGGGGTATCGGTCATGAGCGGCGCTCCATCAGCAAGGCGACGTTGTTGCCCCCGAAGGCGAACGAGTTGCTCAGGGTGTGGGTGGCATCGCATGGCGTGGCGGTGGCGTAGGTCAGCGTTGGCAGTTCGGGATCGACCTGGCCATCGTGAACCTGCGGGGGCAGGCGGCCGGCATCCAGGGTCAGCCAGCAGAAAGCCGCTTCCAGGGCCCCGCAGGCCCCCAGGGTGTGGCCGGTAAGGGCCTTGGTCGAGCTGCACGGCAGGCGGTCGCCGAAGACCCGCGAGACGGCCAGCGCCTCCATGCTGTCGTTCTGGCGGGTCGCGGTGCCGTGCAGGTTGAGATAATCGATGGCGCTGGACGGGCATCGGGCCATGTCCAGGGCGGCCTGCATGGCGTCTGCGGCTCCCTGGCCATCTGGCCGTGGCGCGGAGATATGGTAGGCGTCGCTGGTTTCGCCATAACCGGCGAGCTGGATGCCGCCGGGCTCGCTGGTGACAAGAAAGAGGGCGGCGGCTTCGCCCAGGTTGATACCCGCGCGATTGACCGAGAATGGCTGGCAAGGCGCGTCGCTCAAGGCTTCGAGCGAGGCGAAGCCGTTGACGGTCAGGCCGCAGAGGCTGTCGGCACCACCACTGATGACCGCATCGCAGGCGCCGGTCGCCAGCAATCGCTTGGCACTGATCAGCGCACGGGCGCTCGACGTGCAGGCGGTGGACAGCGTATAGACAGGCCCCTCGAGCCCCAGCCGGTCGGCCACGAACCGTGCCGGCGAGCCGATTTCGTGACGCTGGTAGTGAAACGACTCGGGCCAGCTCCCGTTCTGCTGGCGGGTGGTCAGCGCGACTTCGGTCTCGCCGATTCCCGAGGTGCTGGTACCCAGGACGACCCCGATGCGCGCGCCGGGCCGACGCTCGCGAAAGGCGTCGAGGGTCGGCAACAGCCGCTCCAATGCCGCCGCCAGCAGCTGGTTGTTGCGCGAGCGATGCTCGGCTGGCCAGGCTCGGGTGGCGGGCAGCGTCGCGGTCACGCGGCCCAATGGTAACGGGCGCCCGGGGGTGAAGGTGTCGGCTCGCACCAGGGCGCGCTGACCGCGGAACAGGGCATCGGCGATGGTGGCCAGGTCGTCTCCCAACGGGCAGACCAGGGCCGGAGGGGAAAGTCGACAGGGCTGTGTCTGCAAGGGTGTCAGTCGGTCGGGCATGCAGCTTCGGTCCGGTTGGAGTCATCGCCAAGGGTGGCGACACGCAGGCGATAGCCGCCCTCGATGTCGTCGATGATGCGGCAGTCGCTGCTGCCCATGATGCGGGCCATCGTTCGGCCGCGATACTCGACGATGCGCCCATCGGCAGCATCCCGGAGTGTCCAGCCGCTGTCGCCGAAGGCCTGCTCCAGCGCTGGTGCAGGCCACAGGCTCCAGGCCAGGCGGCTGGCCAGCCACTCGGCCGTGAACGGTGGCTCGAACCGGGCGCCAGGCAGGAAGCGAGGTCCCCGGGCATCATGCACCAGGGTCAGCAGCCGTTGACCCTGGGGGCTGAGCAGGGCCAGTTGCAATCCGCTTTCATCGTGGCGCAACACGCCGAGCAGCTCGTGCCGTTCGTCCTGATGAATGAAGGTCAGTCGCTGGGTCCGGGCATCGGCCGCGGGCAGTGTCGACAGCTCCGGCAAGGGTGCATGGACAGCTCGCGTGGCACAACCGGCCAACAGTACCAGCCAGCCAGCCAGGAGCGAACGGATGACGAGGCGCGCCAAGGTCATGGGTGGCGCTCGGCGGAGGTGGCGACGTTGTCAGGCTCGACGGCACAGGCCTCGGCAAGGCTGTCGAGTCGACGGCGACTGGCGGCCACGAAGGGGTTGGCCGCGTCCCAGGCATAGCCGGCGAGTATCGAACTGATCATCGAGCGGATGCGTGGCGTCTGCCGTTCATTGAAGATGATGCGGGGAAGACGTCCATCGTACCAGGCATCGACGAACTCGCGGAAGGTGGCGATGCCGCGCCGCAGCGGCTGCTCGAACTCCGTGTCCCAGGCGACACCTTCGCCACCGAGCTGGCGTTCGACCAGCGGGGCCGCGCGTAATGCCGAGTCCAGGGCAATGGTGACCCCCGAGGAGAACACCGGATCGAGAAACTCGCCCGCGTTACCCAGCAGTGCGAAGCCAGGGCCGTGTAGACGTTCGACGTCGGCGGAATACCCTTCCAGGCGTCCGGTATCGCGCACGGCCTCGGCCTTGGCAAGGAGTTCGGCGAGCCGCGGTTCGGCATGGATGAAATGCCAGAGACGCTCGGAATCGCTGGTACCGACGGCTTCGAGGGCGGCCCGGTTTCCGACCACGCCGACCGAGGCACGCCCCTCGCGGAAGGGAATGAGCCAGTACCAGATGTCCGAGTGGTCGGGGTGGATGCCGATCAGGATCTTCTCGCGGTCATGTCGCGAGCAGTCGATGCGATCCTCGACATGGGTGAACAGGGCGCAGCGCGACGCCAGGCTGGAGGGCCGGGCGAGCCCGGTGAGCCTGGCCAGGACGCGGCCATAGCCGCTGGCATCGAGCACGAACCGGGCCTCGAGAGTGCTGCGTTCGCCCCGGGCGTCGGTGAGCGTCAATCGAGGTCGTTCGGCATCGGGGACGAAGGCCTCGACGGTGCTGCCGAATTCCACCTCGGCGCCGGCGCGTCGTGCCCCTTCGATCAGGAGCTGGTCGAACTCGGCACGCTCGACCTGCCAGGTGGTGCCGGGGCCGGGAGTGAACTTGTCGCGGAAGTCGATGGTCGTGTCCCGCCCGCGCCAGGTAAAGGCGGCGCCGTTCTTGACCTGGAAATTGCCGCCCCGGGCGGCCTCGAGAAGCCCGCAAGCCTCGAGGTGCACCATGCACTGGGGCAGCAGGCTCTCGCCGATGGAAAAGCGCGGAAAACGGCTGCGCTCGATGACCCTGACGGCCAGGCCACGTCGCGCGAGCCAGGCCGCTGCCGCGGCGCCGGAAGGCCCGGCGCCGATGATGGCGACGTCCGTGACGGTCTGCCCTTGCGGCACTGCATGCCGTGCTTCCATGAGATCGGTTCTCCTATCGGCCATCGCGGATGGCAGGTGTCGATGGGCTGTCCCTCGTATCGGCCCGGGCAAAGGGCACCAGCGCCCAGGTCGCCGCGAGGCCCACCAGGCAGGTCATGCCCAGGTAGTGCAAGGCCGGCGTGGCGCTGAAGGCCAGCAGGCCGAATGCCAGCAGGCTCGAGGCGCATGACAGGCTGATCGCCAGCCACGCCGCCGGACTTTCCGGGTGTTCGGTGCTGAAGATGCCGGCATCGAGGCCGATCCCCAGCACCAGCAGCAACCCCAGCAGGTGGAACAGGGTCAGGCCGACCCCCAGGGCAGCGAGCAGCGCCAGGGTCGTCACCACGGCGCCCAGCGGCGGCAGCAGCACACGCCAGGTGCGGCTCCGGTAGCGCCAGCCGAAGAGCAACGTCAGTCCCGCCACCGCGGCGATCAGCCACAGGGCGATGGTGTCGCGCAAGTCGGCCAGGTGGGTGGAGAGCGCGGCCACCCGGTCGTGATAGTGGACATGCGCCACGCTGGCGAGCCGGGCCAGTTGTCGCTGGGCGACGGCATCGGCATCGCCCAGCACGACCAACGACGCCGACCGAAGATCGCCGTCCACCGCGACCCGGCCGAGCCACAGCATGGTATCGGCACGCCCCAGTGGCATCTTTAGCCACTCATCGATTGCCAGTAGTGGTGCCGTATCCAAGAGCTCCACGGCTGAGTCCTGCAGATGCATGGGGAGGCCGGCGCGTTCGATCAATGGCGGCAGTGCATGGGCATAGGCCTGGCGTACCCGCGCCAGGTTGGCCTGTTGGGTGGCCGGCGAGGGCACGGCACGGGCGAGATGGCGATAGCCGGTCAGATGGCCCTTCTCGTGCAGCTCCGCCAGCGGCGAGTCGAGGGCTTCAAGCCGCTCCAGCAACTCGTCTTCGTGGTCGGCCGTGACGACCAGGTAACGGCTGCCGGTGGGGCGCTGCAGCAGGGCTTGCACGCGCTGCTGCTCGGCGATCAGGGAGGCGGGAGAGGGGTTGAGCTGGCGCAGGTCGTTGCTGGTCGTCAGGCGCATGGCGATCACCGCCACGGCGGCCACGCCGAGCAGGGTGAGCAAGCCCCAGCTCAGCGGCGCCCGCGATGGCAGGCGCAGGCGGTCGAGGCGTTCGGCCAGGCTTGCCGTGACCGGGTGTGGCCGCGCAGCGAAGTGCGGCAGCCACAGGCGCACGGTCAGCCAGGCGCCGAGCAGCCCCAGGGCGGCAAACGTCGCCATCTGGCGCAAGCCCGGCAGCGGTGTGGCGAGCTGGGCGAGATAGGCGGCCAGGCTCGATACCAGACCCAGCCACAGCCCCGGCCAGATCCTCGACAAGGGGCGATCGGGGGAGAGCTGGCGGGCACACTGCAGATGCAGGGCATAGTCGACGGCGACGCCGATCAGGCTGGCGCCGAAAGCGAGCGTCAACAGGTTGAGGGTGCCGAAGAGCGCCCAGGTCAGCGGTAGCGCGAACAGCACCCCGCAGGCCACCGGCAGCAGCAGGCTGAACAGCGTGACGCCGCGCCGGAACACGCACCACAGCAGCAGCAGAATACCCAGCAGGGCGCCCAGCCCGATGGTGGAAATCTCGCGCTTGGCCTGGCTGGCGCCGGATGCGGCGTGGAAGACCAGACCCGCGCGCAGCAGCTCGGCGTCGGGGTGGGCCATTCGGAAGTCGTCCAGGGCGCCCACCAGCTGCCGTTGCAGTGTCATGTCATAGGGGCTGGCAGCCAGCCGCCCCCCCACCAGGAACCAGTGGCCGCCCTCGTCGTCGACGGCGGGCAGGCCCTCGACGGGGCGGATCGGGCCGTCGAGCAGCCGGGACAGCCAGGCGTCGAGCAGCCCGAAGGGGTCACCGAGTGGATCGGCGCTCACGCCGGGGGCGAAGAGTCGTGACAGGGCCCGTTGCGTCCAGGCCTCGTCGCCGGCGCTGGCCAGTGGCTCGGCCAGCAGGCGATAGCGATAGTCCGCCAGGGCTCGATCTGGACGCTCGATGGCGCCATCGTCGAACTCCGCCACGGCATTGGAGTCGCGCAGGCGATCCCTGAGATCGGCCACCAGCCGTGCGGGATCCTCGCCCCTGACCAGCAGCACCAAGCGGTCCTCGAAGGCCTGCGTCAGGTGCCGTTCGGCCTGCTCGATCAGCGGGGTCTCCCGGACCTCCGGCAGCAGGGCGGTGATGCGGGTGTCCAGGGGCGCCGCCTGGCGCAGCTGGCTGACCAGCAGCAGGGTGGCGCCCAGCAGGAGCAAGGCCCAGCACCAAGCACCGAGGCGTTCGGCCCGCTTCAGCCGTGTCGGCCCGCTCACTGGGCGGCGTTTCCGTCATCGAGGCTTGCACAGTCGACCGGTGTCAGGCTCAGCTCGAGTCGGTCGCCGTCGCGGAACGCGATAGCGAGCCGTTCGACGCGTTCCCCACCCTGTACCACCAGCTGCGAGAGGTGTGCGCCGAGGGCCGGGTCGATGGGCGTCAGGTCGGCCCGCCACTCGTCCAGCTCACCACCGAGCGTGATGGTGAAGTGATGCTCCAGGGCCTGCCAGTCTCCCGACAGCAGGCCGGTGAAGACCGGCAGGAGCACCCGGAAGCCCATCGGCAGGTCGTCGCTCTCTTCGCTCAGGTAGAGGCGATCCGCCACCGGCGCCGTGGTGGACCAGATCAGTGCGTTGTCCTGGCGTCGGAAATGGCCGCGGCTGTCGAGTTGGACCTCGAGGTCGGCCAGCCAGCGCGACTGCTCGAAGCCGGCGCACCGCGGCGCATGGTCGGCGAGGCGTTCGGCGAGCGCATCGGCTTCCGGAGACGCCCAGAGGGGCTGGCCAGTGCACAGGAGCAGGCCGAGGCTGACAGCACCGAGCATCTGGCGCATCAGAGGTTGGCCTCCTGCCAGGCGAGGAGTCGCTCGACCAGGGCCGGCGGTGACGCCAGGCGCATCTCCCGGTCGTCCAGGCCCACCGCGACCTGCACGCTCCAGGCGCGGGTCAGGCGTCGACGCGTCTCGGCATCGCGAATGGTGTAGTCGATCTTGAGGCGATGCTCCCATTCGCTCAGTCGCGCCTCGATGGCGATGCGCTGGGCGAACACCGCCGGGGCGGCATAGCGCAGGCGCAGGTCGATCACCGGCCAGGCGAATCCCGACTCGCTCATCTGCGGGTAGTTGTAGTCGATGGCATCGAGCAGCGTGCAGCGCGCGATCTCCAGGTAGCGGACGTAGTGGCCATGCCAGGCCACCTGCATCATGTCGATATCGTGAAAGGGGATCGTCAGCTCGGTCTCGGCACGCGGCAAGGGGCGATCGTCAGGTGTCATACAGGCTCCAGCGGCGTTCGCGGATCAGGTCGCAGAGGGTGCGTAGTTCGGCTTCCAGGGCGCGGTCTTCGACCAGCGGTGGAATGTGCGTGCGGCAGGCGTCGAGAAACCCGGCCAGTTGCCCGGGCAATGGCGCGGCGCCCGCCTGGCGGCTACGCAGCTCGACACCCTGGCAGGCGGCGTGCAGGGTGGCGGCAGCGACCTGCTCGACGAGCGTCAGGATCCGCAGGGCGTCACGCGCGGCGATGGTGCCCATGCTGACCTTGTCCTGGTTGTGACACTCCGTGGAGCGCGAGAAGACGCTGGCCGGCATGGTCAGCTTGAGCGCCTCGGCGGTCCACGCCGAGGCGCCGATCTGCACGGCCTTGTAGCCATGGTTGAGGGCGGCACGCGCCGGCTCGGCACCGCTCAGGTTGCTGGGCAGGCCGTGGTTGAAGCGGGTGTCGACCAGCAGCGCCAGCTGGCGGTCGAGCAGGTCGGCCAGATTGGCGCTGGCCTGCTTGAGGCCGTCCATGGCGAAGGCGACATGGCCGCCGTAGAAATGGCCCCCGTGCATGACCTTGCCGCCCTCGGCATCGATCAGCGGATTGTCGTTGGCGCTGTTGAGCTCGGTCTCGAGAAACTGACGCCACCAGGGCAGGGCATCTTCCACCACGCCGATCACGTGTGGCGCGCAGCGCGTCGAGTAGCGGTCCTGCAGGCGCGGTGAATTGCGCGGCGTGCGGGGGGTGTGCAGATCGTCGCGCAGGCGCGCGGCCACGCGGTTCTGCCCGAGGTGCGGCTTGGCGGCGAACAGGTCGGCGTCGAAGTGGTAGGGGTTGCCGTCCAGCGCATAGACGGATAACGCGGTGATGCGCGTGGCGAGCCGCGCCAGGTAGGCGGTGCGAACGAAGGCGAACACCCCCAGTGCGGTCATCACGGCGGTGCCGTTCATCAGCGCCAGGCCCTCCTTGGGCTTCAGGCGATAGGGCGTCAGGCCGTGCTCGGCGAAGACCTCCGCGGTGGGGCGTCGCCTGCCACGCTCGAAGACCTCGCGCTCGCCGCACAGTGCCGCGGCGAGGTACGACAAGGGGGTCAGATCGCCGCTGGCCCCCACCGACCCTTCCTCCGGAATGACCGGGACGATGTCATGTTCGAGCAGCCACACCAGGCGTTCGAGGAGCTCGACGCTGACGCCCGAGACCCCGCGGCACAGCGATACCAGCCGTACCATGACCACGGCGCGGGACGCCTCTACCGGCAGCACATCACCCAGGCCACAGCCATGGAAGGTGTACAACTGCCGTGGCAACTGCTCGAGGTCGGCGGCGGACACCTCACGGGTGCAGGAGTCGCCGTAGCCCGTTGTGACGCCATAGACCACCCCCTCTTCCTCCAGCAGACGCTCGAGGAAAGCGTTGCCGCGGGCGATACGCGCGCGGAAGTCCGATGCCGTCGACAGCATGACTCGGCGCCGGCCTTCGGCCACCGCCAGAACGTCCTCGAGGGTGACGGGTGAGCCATCCAGCGTGAGGGGAGCGGTGGTAGAGGATGTCACCAGGGGGTCATGGAGTAGGGTCATGGAGGGATCCAGTTTCGTTCAGCCAGAACGGATAGAAATTGAACCACTGCAGCGGGTGGTCGCGAACCCGCTGGGCCAGTCGGTCGGCATGGCGCTGCATGGCCTCGGCGATCCAGCGTTCGCGCTCCCGGCGCCGCAGGTCGCGGGTATCGTCGAAAGGTTCGAAGTCGATCCTGAACGTCCCGTCCTCGCGAACGCAGGCCAGGGTATACAGAGGGCAGCGCAGCAGGGCGGCCAGCCGGAACGGACCTTCGGGGAAGAGGGCCGGGGCGCCGAGGAAGTCGAGGCGACGGCTGCGCTCACCGGAAAGCGGGAGCCGGTCGGCGGCAATGACCACGTAGCCTCCTGCAGCGAGGCGCTCGGCGAGGCACTGGGCGGTGGCCGGGGTGATCTCGCCGACCTCAAGCACAGGTGGCCGGGGGCGCCCCGTGACGCGTTCGAGCAGTGCATTGAACTTGCGCGCGTTGCGGGTGTGCATCATCACCGTCAGATCGAGGCCGGGGTGGCGCTCGGCCAGCGCATTGACCACGTCGAGATTGCCGTGGTGGGCGACCAGGATCAGGCCGCCCTGCCCGGCGTCGATGGCGGCGCTGAAACGCGCGATGCCGCTGCCGACCAGGTGCTCGTCGGCGATATCGCCGCTCCAGGCGGCGACCTTGTCCATCAGGGCGTCGGCGAAGGCCAGGAAGTGGCGATAGCCGAGCCACAGCCGCTTGCAAGGGTGCCGGGAGAGACCGGGGTCGAGACGCAGCAGGTAGGCCCGGGAGGCGCGTCGAGCCGTGCCATGCAGCAGGAAGTACCACAGCATGACGGGCCACAGCAGCAGCCGAAAGGGCCAGCGGCCCAGACGCCGTTGCGTGGCCACCATCAGATGCATGCCGGCGAGGCTGCCGCGCTCTCCGATCCGCGCCCAGTGATGGCTCATGGCCTGGCCTCCACGGGCGCTCTTCGCCAACGCCTGGCCAGCAGGCGGGGCAGGCGCCGCAGCATGCCGCAGAACAGCCGGGCATGCATGGCGCTGATCTGGCGGTTGTCGCGCCACAGCGCGAAGTGGCTCACGCCATCGCGTGGATAATGCACCCGCACCGGCAGGTTGCGCAGGGTACCGCCAGCCCAGTGCCAGCGCACCAGGATCTCGGTATCGAAGGTCATGCGATCGCCGCACGAGTGCCTGGCCAGTAACCGGTTGAGGGATTCGACCGGATAGAGCCGGACGCCGCACATCGAGTCGCGGATCTCCCCGGACAGGGTATTGATCCACACCCACACATGGGTCGCGTAGCGGCCGTACAGGCGGGAACGAGGGACGCTGGCATCATAACGCGGGTAGCCGACCACCAGGGCCTCGGGCGTGCCATCGAGCTCGGCCAGAAAGCCGGGCAGGTCCTCACTGGCATGTTGGCCATCGGCATCGACCTGCAGGGCATGGGTGTAGCCGAGCCGCTGGGCTTCCGCCAACCCGACGCGTACCGCGGCACCCTTGCCGCGGTTGCAGTCCAGCCGCAGCAGGTGATGGCCATGTGCGGCGAGGCGGTCGAGTTCGGCCGCACACTCGGCGTGGCTGCCATCGTCGACCAGCACGACCGGTAGCCCCAGGGCACTCAGTTCGGCGCATACCGCGCCGATGGTGGCAGGGTGGTCGTAGACCGGCACCAGGGCACAGGGACGCGGTTCAGCCATGGGAGGCTCCGATCCCATCCCGGGATTGCAGCCGGACACGCCCGGCGCAGTGCCGACCCTCGCGAGAGTCGAAGGCGAAGGCGATGCCATCCTCGCGCCGCATCAGCTCGAGCGTGAAGCGTATTCCGGGTTGCAGCGGGCGCTGGAACTTCAGGCGCTCGAGGCCCAGGAAGTCGCCCTGTAGGCCGAAGCTCTCGCGGGCCAGTTCGATGGCCCACTGCACCATGACCACGCCGGGCACCAGCGGGTAGTCCTCGAAATGGCCCTCGAGATAGGCCAGGCGTTCGGGGACTTCGAGGGTAAGCGTGCAGGTATCGGGGCCCGAGCGTCGCTCCCCCAGCCAGCGTGGCGCCCGCGTATCGTCGAGATCGGCGAACAGTCGCTTGATCAGGCCTCGGTCGAGCTTGCCTTGGGGATTGCTCGGCAGCGCATCGACGAAGCGCCAGTAGCGGGGAATGGCGACCTGCTCCAGGTGTCTCGCCAGTCGTGCACGCAGGCGCTGGATCAGGTCGCGCCGGGACTCGTGCCGGTGTGGAACGGCCTCGCCGTTCAGGGCGACCACGGCCCCCAGTCGCCCATCGCTGCGATCGAGATCGACGCAGCGCGCCTCGATGACTTCCGGGGCGGCGGCCAGGGTATGCTCGATGTGGGCCAGCGAGACGCGCTTGCCGGCGATCTTGACCAGGCGATCTGCGCGGCCCAGCAGTGCGAAGCCGTTGGCAGCGGGAGCGACCCGGTCGGGTTGCTGCCACCAGACGTCAGGGGTGTCGAGAAACGCCGAACGCAGCAGCAGGCGCTCGCCCTCGAATGACAGTCGTACCCCGGGCAGGGGTTGCCAGGTACTGCCCCGGGTCTGGCGTCGCCGAGCGATGCCGCCGGTCTCCGTACTGCCATAGATCTCGACCACCGGTGCGTGCAGCAGGCGCTCTGCCTGACGGGCGTGCGGAGCGGCGAGTGGCGCGCCGGAGGAGAACACACGGCAAGGCGCGGAGCGCTCCGTCCATGGCAGGTGGTCGGGGAGGCGTGACAGCTGGGCCGGTGAGCTCACCACCACCGACTTGAGTCCAGCACTGCCGGCCTCCTCGAGGCGGGCGGCCAGCACTTCGGGGTAGCGACTGGCATCGCCGCAGAATGGCGCGCCGGCACAGAGGGGGTGCAATACCCCGGCGAGCAGGCCGTAGATATGCTGGTGGCTGACCTGCGAGATCACGGCGGTGCCGGCCAGGGGCCACAGCTTGGCATGGGCGGCCAACTCCGCATCGAGCTGGTCGAAGCGCTTGGCGAGGTGCACGGGATCGCCCGTGGAGCCGGAGGTATACAGCACCACGGCGGTGGATGACGGCGTGAGTGCGAGCGGCGGCTGGACGTCCTGATCCGCTCCCGCCGGCACATCGGGCGCGTCGGGGAGCACACCCTCGACCTCGTTGGCCAACCTGGCCAGGGTCTCCGGGCGGTCATCGGCAGGCAATACCGCGACCCTGCCGCTCTCCCACAATGCCACCAGGGCGGCACAGAATTCACCGGGGTGGCGCTGGCTGAGCAGCCATTGTCCGCCGGGACGGCCGGCGAGCCAGCGGCGCCAGGCCTCGACACGCGCAGGCAGTGAAGCCGGAGACGTCCAGCCGGAGGGCAGTCCGGGCACGGGGGACACCGGCCGACGCCAGGGCGCCTGGCTCAGGGGAGTGAATGTCACGTCAAGGATCTCCGCAATCGCTGGCGCAGCAGCCATTCACTGCCGAACATCAGGCCGATCAGGCCGTAACTGATGACGCCGTTGTACAGCGACCATACCGCCAGATCGGCGTAGAGCACCGTCCAGCTGGCGAGGGTGCCGTTGATCATGAAGAAGCCGCACCACGCCCAGGTGACACGGCGGGTATAGCGTACACCGGCGGCCGACAGGTCGGGCTCGCGCAGGCGTGCCAGCCGCTCGGCGATCGGCATGCCCTGAGCCAGGCTGGTCAGGAAAATGGCCAGCATGATGGCATTCACGGCGACCGGGTAGGCGCGCATGCCGAGTTCGGCATGCCCCATGCCCCCCGCGGCGAGCAAGAGCGCGGCGACTCCGAGCGCCAGGAGACGCGCCTGGGGGATCCGCCAGGCCAGCAGGCCGGCACCCATCATCAGCAGGGGCCAACTGCCCAGCGTGCCGTGCAGGGCGAACACCAGGATCGGCCAGCCCAACGCGGCGAGCATGCCAAGCCATTTGATTCCTCTCATCGGCATGACTCAGCGCTGGATCAGGCCCTCGACAGCCTTGACCACGTCGTCGATGGTGCGCACCGCCTTGAAGTCGTCGGGGTTGATGCGGCGACCGGTGAACTGCTTGAGCTCGACCACCAGGTCCACGGCATCGATGCTGTCGATATCGAGATCCTCGTAGAGCCGGGCGTCGGGCTTGACGTCGTCCGCTTCGAGGTCGAACAACTCGACCAGTGTCTTGCGCACGTGGTCGTAGACGTCAGCGTAACTGGTCGTGGTATCAATCGGCACGGCGGGCCTCCACCAGAGCTTTCAGGGCGTTCAGGTTGGAGAAATGGCGGCGGGTCTCCTCGGCTTCGGCATCCAGTTTGATACCGAATCGCTTCTGCAGTGCCAGGCCGAGCTCGAGGGCATCGATGGAATCGAGGCCCAGCCCCTCGCCGAACAGCGGAGCCTCGGGGTCGATATCGCCAGGGGCGACATCCTCGAGTTCCAGAGTCTCGATGATCAGGTGCTTGAGTTCAATCGACAGATCGTCGTGTGTCTCGCTCATGGTGAAGTTGTTCCAGTTCCCTGTTGAAGTGATCGCTCAGCCGATGTGTCAGTTGTCTGGCGAGCTGCCCGGTCGGCTGTTGGTTATCGTCGTTGATGGGCAGGTCGTCGAGTACTCGCAGTTCCATCCGGACCCTGCTCGCCGGGATATGGTACCAAGGCTCGCCCTTGGTCAGCGTGGTAGGCGTACAGCGTATCAGTACCGGCGTGATCGCCGTTCCCGTACGCAAGGCGATGTTTGCCCCACCGCGCCTGAACTTGATCGGACGTTGCGGCGTGGTGCGGGTGCCCTCCGGAAAGAGAATCAGCGAATTGCCTTTCCGGAGGCTCTCCCTGGCGGCCTCCAGCACCGCTTCGGGCTCATCGTTGGTGATATAGCCTGCCGCGCGAACCGGGCCGCGTGTGAAGGGGTTGCTGGCCAACCGTCCCTTGACGATGCAGTCGGCATGGGGCATATGGGCCAGCAGGAAGATGACATCGATCAGTGACGGATGGTTGGCTAACACCAGCAGTCCGGGGCGTTGCAGTCGTTCCTGGCGCTCGAAGCGATAATCGAGCACGCCGAGACCCTGCATCAGGGCGATGAAGGCCCGGAAGCCGCGCTGGATCAGGCACCTTGCCAGATACTGGCGTCGCTCGTCGTCGCGTACGCATACGCTCAACAAGGGGGCGACCACCAGGCCGATGAACAGGCCGCCGATGCCGAAGGCGATGAAGGAGAGAGCCGTGCCCAGTCCGCGCCACCATCTGTCCAGAGTCATTCTGCCCCCAACTGCCACCGATGCCGGCCATCGAGGAAGGGGGCGTCGCCGTTCAGCCAGGCCATTACCTCGAGAGGAGTCGGATGAGCGCCGCGTACCGGATCCGAGGCCATCAGCCGTCGTCCCCGGTCCAGCGTCAGCCGCATGCCGACGGCACAGGCGGTGCCTGGGTGCTCCGTGTACCCCTGGTAGGCCGGGGGAAGCGGTCCTTCCGAGAGAACCGCGACGACGGCTCGGTGACCTTCCACGAGATAACCCTTAGCCTCGTGCAGGATGGCGTCGAACTCGTCGCCACAGGCGCCCAGAGCCTGCAAGGGGCGCTGATGAGTGCGGGAGATGGAGTGGACGCCCAGCACCGCATTGTGTACCGACAGGGAAAAGCGTGTCGGGGAGATGGGCTCGCCGCGTTCCAGTGCCTCGAGCATCTCCAGGGTATGGGTGGTGTCGCCGTGTCGGGAGGCGTGCACCAGCGGTAAATCCGCGTTCGGGTCCAGGACCCCGAGGATGTCGCAGGTCGCGCGCCCGGTGGCATCAAGGCGGCGCCGCAGCATCGCCGGCAAGGTGCTGCCCGGTTGGGCCGAGATGCGATGGCGGGGGGCAGGGGTGGGCACTGCCTCATCCGCAAGCCAGCCTCGCCAGTCTTCGAGATGTAAGGAGAAGGACATCATTGTCATCTCGGCCGGGGTGGAAGGGGGCGCAATGTTAACTTAGTTGAACAGATAAACCAAAATCATACGAATTTTTACATTTTGTATAGAAATTGTATAATCTCAACTTCGCTAATAAAATTGGGTCGGCTGAGTCGCAGTGTCTGCAGGCGTTATTGGGAATCTGTAAAATCTGATATCGAGAAGACGTTATAACGGTCAAGAAGTTATCACGGTTGCGCCAAGGTTTTTCTAGGGTATCTCGTCGGTGAGGAATCATCTGGCCGGATAGCGCGTCTCCTGCAGGCTGTCCTTGATCTTCTTCAGGTGGGGGAGGAAGTCCTCGCCGCGACGCAGGGTGACGCCGGTGGCCAGTACGTCGACCAGGGCCAACTGGATCATGCGCGAGGTCATCGGCATGTAGTGGTCGGTATCCTCGGGAGTGGCGACCTCCAGGGTCTCGGTGCACTCGCGGGCCAGCGGCGAGTCAGGTGCGGTGATGCCGAGCACCACGGCGCCACTCTCGCGGGCCAGGCGCGCGATGTCGACCAGTTCCCGGGTGCGGCCCGTCCAGGAGATCACCACCACCACGTCACCGGTATGGCAGGCGGCGGCGACCATGCGTTGCATCAGCACGTCCACGTAGGAGGTGACCGGCAGGTTGAAGCGAAAGAACTTGTGCTGGGCATCCTGGGCCACCGCGCCCGAGGCGCCGAGGCCGAAGAAGTGGATCTGCTTGGCCTGGATCAGGTAGTCGACCACCCGCGCGATGCGCACCGGGTCGGCCTGGCGGCGTGCCTCGTCCAGCGCGGCGATGGTCGCCCCGAAGATCTTCTGGGTATAGTCGGCGGCACCGTCGCCGGGCTCCACCGCCCGGCTCACGTAGGGCGTGCCGCCGGCCAGGCTCTGGGCCAGCTTGATCTTGAAGTCCGGATAGCCCTTGGCATCGAAGCTGCGACAGAAGCGGTTGACCGTGGGCTCGCTTACCGAGGCGGCCTGTGCCAGGGTGGCGATGCTCATGCTGGTGGCGGCGCCGGGGTCGGCGAGGATCACGTCGGCGACCTTGCGCTCGGAACGGTTGAGTTCCTCGAGCCGTAGGCGAATGCGATCGAGCAGGTCGTGACTGGCCATGATGCGGCAAGATCTCCATGACTCGGGGGGGCACTGGCGCCCCAGGGTTGCAGCCGGATGGATGATGTAGTCATTTAACTACATTATGCTGACTATCCTAGCGCGTCGGTGCCTCTCGGGGCCAACGGGGTCTCCGTCGAGGCAATTTATTCTGTAAGTTTACAGAAAAAAGTTGCCTTTTGACCCATTGGCAGGCTATTTTTTTGTTAAGTTAACCAGATGGGGGCTGTCATGAGCCATCACACCCGATCCGGCCAGGGGGGCAGGGCGGACATCGACCTGGCGCTGTTCGGAGCGCTCGGCGACCTGTCGCAGCGCAAGCTGTTCCCGGCGCTCTACCAGCTCGACCGCGAAGGGCTGCTCGACAAGCACACTCGCCTGCTCGGCCTGGCGCGCCAGGAGCTCGATATCGATGGCTTCAAGGCCAAGGTGGAAGCGGCACTGAAGACCCACGTCAAGGCCGAGGAGCAGGACCGCACGGCGCTGAAGCGCTTCCTGGCGAGGCTCGACTACCGCCAGCTCGATTTCACCAGCGTGGAGGGCTATGCGGCGATCAGGGACTGGCGCCAGGAGGGGCTCGAGCGACCGATGGTGGTCTACCTGGCGGTGGGGGCGAGCCTCTATGGCGACATCTGCCGCCATCTCGAGGCCAGTGGCAGCCTCGACGAGGCGAGCCGGGTGGTAGTGGAGAAACCCATCGGCTTCGATCTCGACTCCTCCAACGAGATCAACGACGCCATCGGTGCCGTCTTCCCCGAATCGCGCACCTACCGCATCGATCACTATCTGGGGAAGGAGACCGTCCAGAACCTGATCGCGATGCGATTCGCCAACCCACTGTTCGGCACCCAGTGGAACCAGAATCACATCTCCCACGTGGAGATCACCGTGGCCGAGCAGGTCGGCATCGAGGGCCGCTGGGGCTACTTCGACCAGGCCGGCCAGCTGCGCGACATGGTGCAGAACCACCTGCTGCAACTGGTCTGCCTGATCGCCATGGACCCGCCCGCCAACCTCGACGCCGACGCCATCCGCGACGAGAAGGTCAAGGTGCTCAAGGCGCTCAGGCCCTTCAGCGACGACATGCTCGGTCGCGACGTGGTGCGCGGCCAGTACGTGGCCGGCACCATCAACGGCAAGAGCGTGCCGGGCTATCTCGAGGAAGAGGGCGCCAACACCGAGAGTCACACCGAGTCCTTCGTGGCGATGAAGACCGGTGTCGCGAACTGGCGCTGGGCCGGCGTGCCCTTCTACCTGCGTACCGGCAAGCGTATGCCGGAGAAGCTTTCGCAGATCGTCATCCATTTCCGCCAGCAGCCGCATTACATCTTCGATCCGGATCAGCGCGGCCTGGCGGCCAACAAGCTGGTGATCCGCCTGCAGCCCGAAGAGGGCATCGCCCTCGAGGTGCTGACCAAGGACAGCGGACTGGACAAGGGCATGCGCCTGCGCCGCGGCCCGCTGCACCTGGACTTCAACAGCGCCTTCCCCAAGTCGCGGATCCCCGATGCCTACGAGCGGCTGCTGCTCGAGGTGATGAAGGGCCAGCAGTACCTCTTCGTGCGTCGCGACGAGGTCGAGCACGCCTGGCGCTGGTGCGATAGCCTGATCGCCGCCTGGGAGGACCGTGACGAGGCGCCGCGCCGCTACCCGGCCGGTTCCTGGGGGCCGGTGGCCTCCATCGCCATGATCACCCAGGATGGCCGCAGCTGGTATGAAGACTACTAAGGAGCAGCGGCCGGCCCCTGGGACCGGTGGCGACTCTCTCAAGACCGCCACGATCACCCAGAATGGCCGCAGCTGGTACGAGGACTGCTGAGATGAATGCGACGACCGATTCCCCCCGCGAGCGGCTCGCCGCCCAGCTCGCCGAGGCGGTGGCCGAGGCGCTGCGCGCCGACCTGGCGACGCAGGAGCGCGCCCTGCTGGTGGTCTCCGGGGGCTCCACGCCGGTGCCCTTCTTCCGGGCGCTGGCGGCCCTGGAACTGCCCTGGCCGCGCATCGACGTGACCCTGGCCGACGAACGCTGGGTGCCCGAGTCTTCCGCCGACAGCAACGCCCGACTGGTCCGCGAGCACCTGCTGCAGGGGCCGGCCTCCCGAGCCCACTTCGTGTCCCTGACCACCGCCGACGCGACCCCGGAGCAGGGCGTGGGTGACGTGGCCGGACGCCTCGAGGGGCTCGCCTGGCCGGCCAGCGTGGTGATCCTCGGGATGGGCGGCGATGGCCACACCGCCTCGCTGTTCCCCGACAGCCGCGAGCTCGACCTGGCACTGGCCACCGCCGAACCGCTGGTGGCGGTACGCACGCCGAGCCAGCCCCAGGCCCGCATCACCCTGAGCGCCGACCGTCTGCATCAGGCGCGCCGGCATGTGCTGCACATCACCGGCGAGGACAAGCGCGCCGTGCTCGCCTGGGCGCTCTCCGGCGACGACACTCGCGAACTGCCGATCCGCGCCTTCCTGGCCTGCCCGCTGGCGATCTACTGGGCCCCCTGACTCCTCTGGAGCCGCGCTTTTCTGGAGCAACGACCCCATGACTATCGATAAAAGCATCGACAAACAGCTGCCGTCCACCCGCACCACCGAACTCGACAGCATCTGCCTCAAGGCCGAGGTGATCCCGGTGCTGACCATCGAGCGTATCGAGGACGCCGTGCCGCTGGCTTCGGCCCTGGTGGAGGGTGGTCTGCCGGTACTCGAGGTGACGCTGCGCACCGACTGTGCTCTGGAGGCGATCCGCCGGATGCGTGAGGCACTGCCCCAGGCCAGTATCGGTGCCGGTACCGTGCTGACCCCGGCCCAGTACCGCCAGGCCGAACAGGCCGGGGCCGACTTCATCGTCACGCCCGGCGCCACCGAAGCGCTCTACCGCTACGGCGTCAGTAGTCCGGTCCCGATGCTGCCCGGTGTGGCCACCATCTCCGAGCTGATGACGGGCTGGCAGTACGGCTACCGGCGCTTCAAGTTCTTCCCCGCCGAGGCCAGCGGTGGCGTCAAGGCGCTCAAGGCCTTCGCCGGCCCGATCCCCGAGGCGCGTTTCTGCCCCACCGGCGGCATCACCCTGGACAACGCCGAGGACTACCTGGCGCTGAAGAGCGTGATGTGCGTGGGTGGCTCCTGGTTGACACCCAAGTCGCTGGTGGACGCCGAGGACTGGAACGGCATCCGTCAGCTCGCTCGCGAGGCGGCCAACCGCTTCCACCACTGAGCCCGATCGCACGCCCCGATTTTTCCTGTGCTCTCTCGACAGCAGGTCGCTGTCCTTTCCCCCCGGTCTTCTGGCCGGGGTTTTTTTGGTTCATCGCACCTTGCCGGGAAACGCGGCCCGGGCAACCGTAACCAACCTGGCCCGAGGGCTCCGCCCAGTAATGACACGGCCGGGGAGATGCGGGGTTGACTCGGAGGGAGGTTGAGGGAACTTTTTATTACGATGCTCTTGACTATACTTCGAGGCATTGCAGGGACGATAAGTGGCCTGCCGGCCTCGCGGCGATCGGACCGCGAACATAACGACGTTGCGTGCGATGGGAGAACACGATAATGAAAAATGCAACAACCGCCAGCATAGACACGAAGCCGACCTCGCGCCGCCAGTTCCTCAAGGGCGGATTGCTAGCTACCGGCGGGGTGGCGGCCAGCACCCTGGGCGCACCGGCGGTGCTGGCGCAGCAGCCAATCGTCATCAAGATGCAGACCTCATGGCCCTCGGGTGATATCTGGATGGACTTCGCTCGCGAGTATGTCGAGCGCGTCCAGCAGATGTCCGGCGGCCGGCTACGGATCGACCTGCTGCCCGCGGGCGCCGTGGTCGGTGCCTTCCAGGTGCTCGACGCCGTCAATGACGGCATCATCGACGCCGCCCACACCGTCCCCGTCTACTGGTATGGCAAGCACAAGGCCGCGTCGCTGTTCGGCACCGGCCCGGTGTGGGGCGGTGACGCCAACACCATGCTGGGCTGGTTTCATCAGGGGGGTGGCAAGGAGCTCTATCGCGAGCTGACTCAGGACATCCTCGGGCTCGACGTCTACGGCTTCTACGGCTTCCCGATGCCGGCCCAGCCGTTCGGCTGGTTCAAGGAGCCGGTGACGTCGGTCGAGGACATCCGGGGGCTCAAGTACCGTACCGTCGGGCTCGCGGCCGATCTCCTGCAGCAGATGGGCATGAGCATCTCGCAGTTGCCGGGCGGCGAGATCGTGCCGGCGATGGAGCGCGGCGTCATCGATGCCTTCGAGTTCAACAACCCGTCCTCCGACATGCGCTTCGGGGCACAGGACGTGGCCAAGAACTACTTCCTTTCCTCTTACCACCAGGCGAGCGAGTCGTTCGAGTTCCTGTTCAACAAGGACTTCTTCGACGATCTCGACGAGGACCTGCAGGCGATCCTGCGGTACGGGGTCGAGGCGGCATCGACCTCGAACACGGCAACGGCGCTCGATAACTACTCGAAGGATCTGCAGGCGCTGCAGGAGGAGCACGGCGTCACCGTACACCGTACCTCGTCGGAGATCCTCGATGCCCAGCTCCAGGCCTGGGACAAGCTGATCCCCGAGTTGGAGGAGGACGACTTCATGAAGCGCTGCATGGAAAGCCAGAAGGAGTGGGTCGAGCGTGTCGTCTTCTACGAACTGATGAACAAGCCCGACCTGGCGCTTGCCTACGAGCACTATTTCCCGGGCAAGCTGAACCTCTGAGGGCGTCTGCCTGCTCCCGCCTCGCCGGCTCTGATGCCGGGGAAGCGGAGGCAGGCGGGCGATTCCGGCCATGAGGCGCGCAACGGCTTTCACAATCCCCCGGCACGGCGGCCGCGTAGCTGCCGTGTCGGCTATCTAGTAGGTGTTTTCGAGCGATGGTCAACGTTATCAGGTTCATCGATCGCCTCACGGGGTGGTTCGGCCGGGCGTTTGCCTGGTTGATCCTGTTGATGGCGTTCGGCATGGGTTACGAGGTTCTGGCGCGTTACATCTTCAACGCCCCGACCGCCTGGGCTTTCGATATGTCCTATATCCTCTACGGTACGCTGTTCATGGTGGGCGGTGCCTACACACTGGCACGCAATGGCCACGTGCGCGGTGATTTTCTCTATCGCCTATGGAAGCCACGCACACAGGCCATCGTCGATCTGGTGCTCTATTTCATCTTCTACTTCCCCGGGATCACCGCACTGGTGATTGCCGGCGCGAAGTACGCCGAGCGCTCCTGGCGCTACCTGGAGGTGAGTGTCAACTCGCCCGCCGGTGTGCCGGTGTTCCAGTTCAAGACCATGCTCGTGGTGGCGGGCGTACTACTGTTCCTGCAGGGCATTGCCCAGGTCTGCCGCTGCATCATTTGCATCAGGAGCGGCGAGTGGATGCCGCACGAGGAGGATGTCGAGGAACTCGAGGATAAGCTGCTCAAGCAGGCCGCCGCCGGCGAGCTCGACAAGGCGGACAAGATCGCCCATGGGAGAGACGACACATGACCGATCCTCAGATCGCCATCATGATGCTGGGGATCTTCATCCTTATCATCTTTCTCGGTTTTCCGATCGCCTTCACCCTGATGGCGCTGGGCGTCATCTTCGGCTACTACGCCTACTTCGATCCAAGGCGGATGTGGCGCGATTACGACCGTGCCGTCGAGGCCGGCGCCGGCACCTGGGAGCAGTGGGAGACCTGGATCGGCGGGTTCTTCAACAACCGGATCTTCGACCTGTTCGTCAACCAGACCTATTCGGTGATGGCGAACGAGGTGCTGACCGCGGTGCCCCTGTTCCTGTTCATGGGCTACATCGTCGAGCGCGCCAATATCGTCGACCGGCTGTTTTCGACGCTCTATATCGCGGCCAGGCGGCTGCCCGGTTCCATGGCGGTGGCGGCGCTGATCACCTGTGCGCTGTTCGCCACCGCCACCGGCATCGTAGGCGCGGTGGTGACGCTGATGGGGTTGCTGGCGTTCCCGGCGATGCTGAAGGCGCGCTATAATACCGGCTTCGCCTCGGGCGTGATCTGCGCCGGCGGCACGCTCGGTATCCTGATCCCGCCCTCGATCATGCTGATCGTCTATGCCGCGGCCTCGGGAGTCTCGATCGTGCGGCTCTATGCCGCGGCGCTACTCCCCGGCTTCCTGCTTGCCGGACTCTACCTCGTCTACATCATTGGACGCTCCCTGCTGCAGCCCTCGGTGGCGCCGAAGCCGCGCGAGGAAGATATCGGCGATATCCCCACTGCTCGACTGATCCTGATGGTTCTGACCTCGTTCGTGCCACTGGCGGTGCTGATCATGGCGGTGCTGGGATCGATACTGTTCGGTCTGGCGACGCCGACCGAGGCCGCCTCGGCCGGTGCGCTCGGCGGGCTGGCATTGGCGGTGGTCTACCGGGCGCTGACTTGGCAGCGGCTGCGCGAGTCGGTCTATCTGACGATGAAGACCACGGCGATGGTCTGCTGGCTGTTCGTCGGCTCGTGGACCTTCTCGTCGGTGTTCTCCTATCTCGGCGGCGAGGCGCTGATTACCGAATTCGTCACCGGGCTCGATATCTCGCCGCTCACCTTCCTGATCATGGCGCAGCTCATCATCTTCCTGCTGGGCTGGCCGCTGGAGTGGTCGGAGATCATCATCATCTTCGTACCGATCTTTCTACCGCTGCTGTCACTTTTCGGCGTCGATCCGCTGTTTTTCGGCATTCTGGTGGCGCTCAACCTGCAGACCTCGTTCCTGACCCCACCCATGGCGATGTCGGCCTATTACCTCAAGGGAATAGCGCCGCCACACGTGCAATTGGTCGAGATCTTCCGCGGCTGCATGCCGTTCCTGGGGATGGTGTTACTCGCCATGGTCGTGCTCTACAACGTGCCTGGAATCGTGTTCTGGCTGCCGGAGATGATCTATGGTCGCTAAGCGAACCCCGCAGGAGCTTGCCGCGCTGACCGCGCGTGAGGCGGCGCAGCACATCGCCGAGGGGGGCTTGACCTCGGCCGAACTGGTGGCGGCTTGCCTGGAGCGCATCGCGGCGGAGGAGGAACGGATTCAGGCCTGGGAGTTCCTCGATCGCGACAATGCGATGGCCGAGGCCGAGGAGCGCGACCGACGCCGCAAGCGCGGACTTCCGCTCGGGGCCCTGCATGGGGTGCCCGTTGGGCTCAAGGACATCATCGACGTCAAGGGCATGCCGACGGGGAATGGTACCCCCCTCGACGCCGGCAGGCGGCCATTCGTGGACGCCACGGTGACCCGGCGGTTGAGGGCCGCCGGGGCGGTGATCCTCGGCAAGACGGTGACCACCGAGTTTGCCTATTACCATCCGGGCAAGACGCGCAACCCGCACGACCCGGAACGGACGCCCGGTGGCTCATCGAGCGGCTCGGCGGCGGCCGTGGCGGCCGGCATGGTGCCGCTGGCGCTCGGCAGTCAGACCAATGGCTCGGTTATCCGGCCGGCCTCGTTCTGCGGTGTGGTCGGGTACAAGCCTTCCTTCGGGGCCGTTCCACGCACCGGCGTGCTGACCCTGGCGCCGAGCCTCGACCAGGTCGGCGTCTTCGCGCGCACGATCGAGGATGCGGCGCTGGCCGAACTGTTGCTGGGACCGGACGGGCAGGATGCGGACGCACGGGAGAGCCCGGGACCGCTCACCGCCACCGCGCTGGACGAGCCGCCGGTGACGCCGGCGCTGGCCTTCGTCAAGACGCCCTTCTGGGAGCGTGCGGACGAGGCGACGCAGGCAGCCTTCGGCGAGCTCAGCGAGGCGCTGGGCGAGCAGGCCGACGAGGTCGAGTTGCCCGAGGTCTTCGCCCGCGGCGCCGGCTGGTTGCGCGGCGTGATGGCGGCCGAGATGGCGCGCAATCTCGGTCACTATGTCGACCGCGCGCCACAGGAGACCAGCGAGACGTTCCGCGAGTTGATCGCCGACGGGAGAGAGATGAGGGCGCCTGACTACCTGGCGGCCCGCGATATGCGCCAGGTGTTGCATGACTCGCTCGGCCCCCTCTTCGACCGCTTCGACGCCATCGTCACGCCGGCAGCGCCGGGCGAGGCGCCGGCGGGGCTGGAGGGCACCGGCGATGCGATCTTCTGCAGCCTCTGGACCTTCTGCGGCCTGCCGGCCATCAGCCTGCCGCTGATGATGGGCCCGAACGGGATGCCGCTGGGGGTGCAACTGGTCGGCCGGCACGGGCAGGACGCCCGGCTACTCAGAACCGCGCGTTGGCTGGTGCATACGCTATCGGGGGAGGGGGACGAATGACCGACAAGGTTCTGGCCATCGTGGCGCTGCTCGGGCTGATCGCCTTCCTCATTACGGTGCCGCTTTTCGTGCCGCATATCGACCTGATCATCTTCACCGTGATGTGCGTGCTGCTGGCCGCCTTCGACTTCTGGCGCGAGTTGTTCCGCGGGAAACGCTGATCCAACTGCTGGCTCCGATTGGTGCCGCAGGGGGACGGATCGCTAGATCAACCGCAGTGCTGGTTCGGCAAGTCCCCTGATGCCGACCTCGGCCACGAACAGCCCGCCGGCCCGGGGCTGGTGAGCAAGTCGGTCCGCCAGGAGGCCTTCCCGGGCGGTGGTGATATAGAGCCGATCCAGGTCATCGCCGCCGAAGGCGGGGCAGGAGGGCTGGCTGACCGGCAGGCACACCTCGCCGACCACGCGGCCATCGTGGTCGAGGCGTACCACCTTGCCGGCGCCCCACAGCGCCAGCCACAGGCAGCCCTCGGCATCGACCACGGCACCGTCGGGGTTACCGTCATGGGCCGAGAAATCGGCCCAGGGCTCGGGCTCGCCGACCGGCCAGCCCTCGGCGTCGAGCCGCCAGCGCCTCACCATCCCGGTCGGGGTGTCGGCGAACCAGGCGAACTCGCCGCCGGGCGAGAAGCAGAGGGCGTTGGGGATGGTCAGGCCCGTGCGCAGCTTGACCAGCTCGCCCCGGTGCAGCCGGTAGAGGCTGCCGGCGCCGGGGGCGGCGGCCTTGCCCATGCTCGATAGCCACAGGCTGCCGTGACGGTCGACCCGGCCGTCGTTGCTCCGCGTGAGCGGGTTGTCGGCCTCGAAGCCACAGTAGGTCTCGATCGTGCCGCTGTGCGGATCGAAGCGACTCAGGCGATCCTCGCCCACCAGCAGCAGGCCGCCCTCGACGAGCGGGGCGGCCAGCGAGACCCGATGGTCGAGCTGATGGGTTCCGGTCGCGCCGGAGGCCACCTCCAGCCAGTGCAGCCGCCGGTCGAGGATATCGCACCAGTAGAGCCGGCCCTCGGCGGCCTGCCACTGGGGGCCCTCGCCGAGCTCGCAGCGGCTGTCGACGACAAGCTCGGCCTTCCAGGTTTGAACAGGGGCCTTCATGGGTTCCCTCCGGCGGCCGCGGCGTTCCAGGCCGCCACCAGGGCGTGGGCCTGCTCGCCCACCTGTACGGCGCTCTGCCCCGGCTGGTACAGGGCGCTGCCGAGCCCCGCGCCATCCACCCCGGCGGCGCGCCAGGCGGCGAAGTTGTCCGCCCCGATGCCGCCCACCGCATAGAGCCGAGTGCCGGCGGGCAGCACGGCGCGCAGCGCCTGCATGCCCTCGAGGCCGACCTGTACGGCGGGAAACAGCTTCAGGCCCGAGGCCCCGGCGTCCAGGGCGTCGAAGGCCTCCGAGGGGGTGACCACGCCGGGCCAGGAGGCCATCCCCAGGCACCGGGTCTCCGCGATCACCGCGGGGCGGCAGTTGGGCGAGACCACGAGCCTCCCGCCGGCGGCATGCACGTCGCGGACCTGGGCCTTGGTGAGCACCGTGCCGGCACCGACCCGGGCGCGCTCGCCCAGGGCCTCGGCCAGCAGCCGGATGCTCGTCAGTGGCTCGGGAGAGTTGAGCGGGACTTCCAGGGTGGTGATGCCGGCGGCGAGCACCGCCTCGCCCACGGCCACCGCCTCGGCGGGGGTGATGCCGCGCAGGATGCCGATCAGGGGCAGGGTCATAAGGGGATTCTCCAGTCTCAGGTGGACCTCAGTGCCGTCCGGGCCAGCCCCAGTCCGGCCAGCACCGCGGTCTCGGCATCCTGGTAGCGACTGCCGATGCCCAGGGCCTCCAGGGCCAGGGCGTAGCGGCGGCAGAGGTCCTCGGTGCCGATCAGGGTGACGGACTCGTCGGCGGGCAGCATGCGACAGGCTCCGGCCAGTTCGAGGCCGATGGCGAGCCCCGAGAGGCGCGCGGCGAGCCGGGCGCGGCGTGCCTCGCCCGGGGGCAGGGTGGTATCGAGCAGATCGGCGGCGCGCAGGGCGAACAGCTGCCGGGTGAAGCCCTCCGGGGCGTCGTGGCTCTCGCGCACGGCGGCCACGAAGGCCTCACGGCAGGCCGGGGCGTCGAGGTCGTCGTCACCCACCGAGTGGTGCAGGACCGACTGTGCGGCCAGCAGCCGGTAGAGCTCGCCGGTAAGATAGGTCTCGAAGCCCGCGACCGCGCCGTCCTCGAGGCGAGCCCACTTGGCGTGGGTGCCGGGCAGGCAGACATGCCCCGAGAAACCCGGCTCGCCGGCCACCAGGCCGGCCAGTTGGGTCTCCTCGCCACGCATCACGTCGAAGTCGCGCCCGGCGTCGTCGCGTTCCCTCTCCTCACGACCCTGGCTAAGCCCCGGGAGCAGATACACCCGCAGGCGCGGGTCGGCGACCGGCGGGGTGACGGCGCCACGGGCAAGGTCGTCCAGGCGGGTCGGTATTGGCAGGTAGGCGGCCTCGCGCCAGCCCTGGCGAGCCCCGGCCATGCCGCAGACCAGGACGTCCACGGACCCCGTGGCCGGTAGCCATGCGCCGATCACCTCGCGCAGGGTGGTCTCATAGGCCTCCGGGGTCAGCGACAGCATGCCCTTGTCGCTCGCGCTTCGCGCCAGCACCTGGCCATCATCCGTCATGGCCCAGGCGCGCAGGTTGCTCGAGCCCCAGTCGACCGCGACCCAGGCCAGCCGCGCGGCAATGGCTGTGTTCAGATCGGCGTTCATGTCTCTCTCCTGGTGTGCTGGCCTCACCACTCGGCGATGGAGCCGTCCTCGTGGGTCCACACCGGGTTGCGCCAGCGGTGGCCCACCCTGGCGCGCTCCTCGACGAAGGCCTCGTCGATCTCGACTCCCAGCCCCGGGCCCTGGGGAATCGCGCAGAAGCCGTCCTCGATGGTCAGCGCCGACTTGTCCACCAGGTAGTCGAGGACGTCGTTGTCCCGGTTGTAGTGGATGCCCATGCTCTGCTCCTGGATGAAGGCGTTGTGGCTGACCGCATCCAGCTGCAATGAGGTGGCGAGCGTCAGCGGGCCGAGCGGGCAGTGGGGGGCCAGGGCCACGTCATGGGCCGAGGCCAGGGCGGCGATCTTCAGCCCCTCGCTGATGCCGCCGCAGTGGGAGAGGTCGGGCTGGACGATGTCGATCATGCCGTCGGCCAGCAGGTCGCGGAACGCGAAGCGGGTATGCAGCCGCTCGCCGGTGGCCAGTGGGTAGCCGAGTCCACCGGCGATCTGCTTGAGGCACGGCAGGTGCTCGGGGGCCACCGGCTCCTCGACGAACATCGGGTGGAAGGGCTCCAGCTCGCGCAGCAGCGCCTTGGCCATGGGGCGGTGCACCCGGCCGTGGAAGTCGATGCCGATGCCCACGTCGGGGCCCACGGCATCGCGGGCTTCGGCGACCCGGGCCACGGCCTCGTCGACCTTGCGATGGGAGTCGACGATCTGCAGTTCCGGGGTGCCGTTCATCTTGAAGGCGGTAAAACCCTGCTCCACCAGCGCGCGGGCGCCGGCGCCCACGTCGCTGGGGCGATCGCCGCCGGTCCAGGCGTACATGCGCATCCTGTCGCGCACCGCGCCGCCCAGCAACTGGTGCACCGGCACCCCCAGGTCACGGCCCTTGAGGTCCCACAGCGCCTGGTCGATGCCGGCGATGGCGCTCATCAGGATCGGGCCGCCGCGGTAGAAACCGGCGCGGTACATCGTGTTCCACAGGTGCTCGATGCGGTGCGGGTCCTGGCCGACCAGGTAGTCGGAGAGCTCGTGCACCGCGGCCTCCACGGTGGCGGCGCGGCCCTCGATGACCGGCTCGCCCCAGCCGTAGCAGCCCTCGTCGGTCTCGATCTTGAGGAACAGCCAGCGCGGCGGCACCTGCCAGGTCTTGAGTCGGGTGATCTTCATGGGGATTCCTCGGGATCAGTGTGTGGACTCGGCCGACGCGTCGACGATGCCCAGGTCGATGGCGGTGCGCTGGAGCACCGCCCGAGCGGCGCGGGCGGCACCGCCGGAATGGCGCCGTCGGATCGCCTCCAGTACCTGGCCGTGCCGGGCCAGGCTGTCGTCCAGGCCCTCGTGGTGATCGTGAGCACGATCCTGGGAGCTCTTGATCAGGGCGATGATCGAGGGGCGCAGCAGATGGCCCATCTGGCGCCACACCAGGTTGTGGCTGGCCTGGTAGATGGCGTCATGGAAGGCGACGTCGTACTCCGCATGCGGCAGCCGCGCGTCGGGGTCATCGGCGGTGCGGCACATGCCCCGCCAGGCCGTCTCGATCCGCGCCAGGTCCTGGCTGTCGGCGGCCTCGGCGGCGAGTTCCGCCACCACCGGTTCCGCGGCGTAGCGAAAGGCGAAGATCTCGCGGATGAGCTGTGGTTCGAGGCTGTCGATACCGGTCATCCATTCACTGATCAGCGGGTCGAGCAGGTGCCAGTCGCCGATGTCGCGCACCCGGGTGCCGCGGCCGGCGGTGCGTTCGATCAACCCGGTGGCGGTGAGGCTGGCCAGGGCGTTGCGGACCTGGTTGCGGCTCACCGCGAAGTGATCGCAGAGATCCAGTTCGCGGGGGAAGGCGTCGCCCGGTTGCCAGTGGCCGGCGAGCAGCGCCCGGGCTAGCAGCCGGGCCAGGTCGTCGGCACCGCCGTGGTGGCGGGGCAGGCCATCGAGGGTCATGGCGCGATTCCTGACAGGGAATACCGACAGCCTATTAAATGTCTGACATTTTGGCAAGTCTGTTCGTGCTACCCCCGGGCAGGCGTGGTTTTTCGCCGATGCTTCGCTCGGGCCTTGCCCGTCTCGTCTGTCGGCCCCGTCATGGCGGCTGGGGGCGAAACGCCGACGGGCCGGCAGTGCCGGCCCGTCGCAGGGTGGCGTGACCCGGTCGGGGCTCAGCGTCTCAGGCGTTCCAGGTCTTGGCGATCCGGCAGGGCGGCATAGGCGCCGGGGCGGGTTACGGCATGGGCGCCGCAGCGGCAGGCGATCTCCACCGCCCGATGCAGGAAGGCCGTGTCCTGGTGCCAGCCCCCATCGATACCGTGTTCGGCGAGCTCGGCCAGCAGCCCGCCGATGAAGGCGTCGCCGCCGGCCGTGGTATCCACTGCCTGTACGCTTGGCGGCGTGACCCGGTCGTCGAGGGCGACGCCCTTCATCGCTACCTCGCCGGGCCCCGCGGTGATCACCGCGAACTTCACCCCGGCGGCGAGCCGTTCGGCCAGCCAGGCATCCTCCGGATGGTCGGCGCGCAGGTAGTCGAGCTCGTCATGGGAGAGCTTGAGCAGGTCGGCGGCGTCGAGCAGCCGGGTGACCAGGCCGATGTCGGCGGTGCCGTTCTCCCAGAGGTTGTGGCGCAGGTTGGCGTCGACGCTGACCAGGCAGCCGGCGCGGCGGGCCATCTCGGCCATGGCCAGGGTGGTCTCGGCGATCGCCGGCTCGGTCAGGCTGTTGGTGCAGAAGTGCACGATGGCGGGCTCGGCGAAGACCCCGGCCGGCAGGTGCTCGAGGCGGTAGAGCAGGTCCGCCGCCGGCGGGCGGTAGAAGTCGAAGGTGCGCTCGCCCTGGGCGTCGCGGGAGACGAAGGCCAGCGCCGTGCGCGCCTCCCGGGTGCGTACCACGCCGCCGGTATCGACGCCGTGGGTGGTGAGCTCACTGGCCAGGAAGTCGCCGAAGTGGTCCTCGCCGAGCATGCCGAGGAAGCGGCTGGGCACGCCCAGGCGCGCACAGGCCACGGCCACATTGGCCGGCGCGCCGCCGGCATAGGGGGTGAAGGCTTCGGGGCCCTCGGCGGTGTCGCCGAGGCGGCTGGAGAGCATGTCGACGAGGGCCTCGCCGAAGGCGATCACTGGGGTCATGGGGGTGTCCTCATTGTTCGATTCGCTGTCGATGGTGTCGGGTCGGCCGCGCTCAGGCGACGTCATGGCCGCGGGCGGCCGCGAGCAGGGCATACCAGTCGGGGCGCGGTAGGACGAGTTCGGCGTCGGCCCTGAGGGCCGCGAGGCGCTCGGCCTTGAGGCTGCCGACCACCGGCACCGGGCGGCCGGGCAGGGCGCGCAGCCAGGCCAGGGCCAGGCCGGCGGGAGTCACGCCGTGCTCATCGGCCAGCCGCAGCAGCAGTGGGCGCGCGGGGCCCTGGAGCACCCGGCCGCCGCCCAGCGGCGACCAGATCATCGGTGCCAGGCCGTCGGCCACCAGGGCATCGAAGCTGCCGTCGAACAGCGGGGCGGGGTGGTCCAGCGAGAGCTGCAGCTGATGGGCCGCCAGCCGCCGGTGCATGGCACCCTGCAGGCGGCGCCACTGCTCGGGCAGGAAGTTGGAGACCCCGGCGGCGCCGATCTTGCCCGCGGCGATGGCGTCGTCCAGCACCCGGCCGGTGGCCTCGGCGTCCATCAGCGGGTCGGGGCGATGGAGCAGGAAGTGGTCGAGCCGTGCCACGCCGAGCCGTGCCAGCGAGTCGTCGATGGCACGCGCCAGATAGGCCGGTGAGCTGTCGTAGTGCTTGACCCGATGGGGAGACGCGTCGCGTTCCGGGGTGACGATGCTCGCCTTGGTGACGACGCGCACCCGCTTGGCCAGATCGGGCCTGCGCCCGAGCGCCGCGCCGAACAGTGCCTCGCCCTGGCGGTCGCCATAGATGTCGGCGTGGTCGAACCAGTCGAGCCCCTCATCGAGGCGGGCCTCGATCCAGTCGGCCAGCCGCGCCGGGTCATGCAGCGCCGGTTCCTCGTGCAGCCGCATCATGCCCAGCAGGAAGGGCGCCTCGAAGGTCGCGGCGGCGCTCATGCGTCGGTCTCGCGGGCGCCGTCCTCGAGAGAGAGCGTGGTGCCCAGCAGATGCTGGGCGCCGGGCACCAGCCATACCGGGTCGAGGCGGGTGTTGGCCGACTCCACGCAGAGGAAGCGGCGGGCCGCCTCGATCGAGGTGTCGTCGGGAGGGGCCTCGGCCGGATGCCAGACCACCGCCGAGTCGCTGCCCTGGCGGGCGATACGCAGGCGGCGGCTGCCGTCGTCGAGCGTAAGCTCGGCGTTGCTGTGATAGATGCGATCGAGCGCCCCGCGGACCCCCAGTTCGCCCTGCTGCTCGCGCTCGGCGAAGCCGGCCAGCTTGTCCAGGTAGCGGGCGCCGGCCAGCCCCTCGACGCGGCAGGCATGGGCGTCGACCACCGCCAGGTAGCTGTGCAGGGCGCCGCTCATCTTCACCGGCGTCTCGCCGACGTGCTCGGTGATCAGCTCCACGTGCAGGCGCTGGCCGTTGGCCTGGATCACTGCACGGGGAGCCAACTGGGTATGCAGGCGCTCCAGCGGTGAAAGGTGCAGCTCCACGCCGCCCTCGTGCTCGTCCACGGCGTCGAGTCGCCACTGGGCCTTGCGCGCCGGGCCATGCATCGGGCCATTGCGATTCGGGGACTCATCGGCGGTATGCTCGTCGGCGAACCAGGGCCAGCACAGCGGGATGCCGCCACGGATCGCCCCGGGCAGCGCCTGGGGGGTGGGTGTCACCCACAGCCAGCCGCCGGCCACCATGCCCTCCGGGGCCTCGGCGGTGGCTGGTGCGGGGTCGGGCGCCGGTAGATAGTGAAGCACCTGGGCGCCCTGCAGCGATACCGCCAGCTCGCCCCAGGGCTCGTTGGCCAGCCACAGCTCACGGCCTTGCCATTCGGCGCGGCGCTGGCCGCGGGTCTCGTCGAGCAGTGCTCGCAGGCTTGCGGGAATCATTCGACCTCCTCGGTCAGGCGACCCCTCGGGTCACTCGACTTCTTCGTTGTGCAGGGCCTCGGCGGCACCCAGCAGGCCGGTCCAGGGGGCGGTCACCACGCGGACGGGCACGGCCGCCGTATAGGCGCTCATGCGTCCCTTGTCGGTGAAGGCCTCGCGGAAGCGGCTCAGGGGCAGCCAGTCGAGCAGCCGCGGCAGGATGCCGCCGCACAGGTAGACCCCGCCGCGGGCGCCGAGCGTCAGGACGGCATCGCCACAGACGTCGCCGAGGATCTTCAGGAACCGCAGCAGGGTATCACGGGCCACCGGGTCGCCGGCCGAGGCTCCCTCGGTGACCTCGGCGGGGGTCGCGTAGCGCGGTGGTGCCCCCTTGAGCGAGCAGTGGGCCAGGTAGAGGTCGAGCAGCCCCTGGCCACAGAGGATGCGCTCGACGCTGACCCGGCCGTAGCGGTTGCGGAAGTGGCGCAGCAGGTTCTGCTCGCGTTCGTCGGTGGGGGCGAAGGTGACGTGGCCGCCCTCGGCGGGCAGCGGTATCCAGGCGTGGCGGCCGGGGAAGAGGCCGGCCACGCCGAGACCGGTACCGGGTCCGATCACCAGCCGGGCGGTGTGGGGGAGCGCCTCGCCGGGCTGCACCTCGACCAGCTCGTCGTCGGCCACGTGGGGCACGCCCAATGCTTGGGCGGTGAAGTCGTTGATCGTCTTGAAAAGTTCGAGGCCGAGGGCCTGCTGCACCTCGCGGCGCGAGAAGGTCCAATGGTTGTTGGTCATCTTCACCCGGTCGCCGCGGACCGGGCAGGCGAAGGCCAGGCAGGCCTCGCGGGGGGCGCTCTCCCCCGTGGCGCCGACCCGGCCCAGGTAGTCGTTGACCGCCTCGACCAGCCCCGGATAGTCGGCGCAGGGCAGGCTCAGGATGTCATGGGGCTCGAAGGCGCCCGGGGTCACCAGGGCAAGGCGCGCATTGGTACCGCCGATATCACCGATCAGTGCGGGTCTTGTCATCGTCAATTCGTCCCTTCTGGCCGTCAGGGCTGTTGCAGATGGCAATCGCTCGAAGCTGTTCCGGTGACAGGCCTACGAGGGGGCGCTGTGAACCCCTCCCTGGGCGCTACCGACGCCATCCCTGGCGTAGGACCCCTCTCCGACCTGTCCCCGGCGCTTCTCGCTGTGCAACTGCGGTAGCCCTGTTCTAGCAGTGACTCAGGCATCGTCTTCGTGGATCTGGCCCTCCTGGCGGGCCAGGTCGTCGGCCTCGAAGCCGCCGAACACCCCGGCGCCTTCCTCGCCGCGCATCGCCAGGTGGCGGAAGCCGCCGAACAGCTCGCGGCCCAGGCCCACATGGTAGTGGTCCAGCTCGCCGATGCGCTGCTCGCGCTCGGCCCACTCATGGGCGTCGACCTTGACCTCGAGGCTGCCCCTGTCGGCGTCCAGGCGCACGATGTCGCCATCCTTGAGCTTGGCCAGCGGTCCGCCGTCCAGGGCCTCGGGGCTGATGTGGATCGCCGCCGGCACCTTGCCCGAGGCGCCGGACATGCGGCCGTCGGTGACCAGCGCGACCTTGTGGCCGCGGTCCTGCAGCACGCCCAGGTAGGGGGTCAGCTTGTGCAGTTCGGGCATGCCGTTGGCCTTGGGCCCCTGGAAGCGCACCACGGCGATCACGTCGCGGTCGAGTTCGCCGGCCTCGAAGGCCGCCTTGAGGTCGTTCTGGTCCTCGAAGATCTTGATCGGCGCCTCGACCAGGCGGTGCTCGGGCTTGACCGCCGAGACCTTGATCACCCCGCGGCCGAGGTTGCCGTTCAACACGGTGAGCCCGCCGGTGGGGGCGAAGGGCTCGGCCACCGGGCGCAGCACCTCCGGGTCGAGACTCGCGGTGGGCCCCTCGCGCCAGACCAGCTTGCCGTCCTCGAGGAAGGGTTCCTGGGTGTAGGCGGTCATGTCGGTGCCGAACACCGTGGGAATATCGGTATGGATCAGGCCGGCCCCGATCAGCTCGCGGATCAGCAGGCTCATGCCACCGGCGGCCTGGAAGTGGTTGATGTCCGCCTGGCCGTTGGGATAGACCTGCATCAGGCTCGGGGTCACCGCGGAGAGGTCGGTGAAGTCCTCCCAGGTGATGGTCAGGCCCGCCGCGGCGGCCATGGCCACCAGGTGCAGGGTGTGGTTGGTGGAGCCACCCGAAGCGAGCAGGCCGACGATGGCGTTGACGATGGCCCGCTCGTCGATCTGCCGGTAGAAGGGGCGGTAGTCGCCGCCGGGTTCGGTGTTGCGGATCGCCTGCTCGGTGGCGAAGCGGGTCAGCGCCTCGCGCATCTCGGTGCCGGGGTTGACGAAGGAGGTGCCGGGCAGGTGCAGGCCCATCATCTCCATCATCAGCTGGTTGGAGTTGGCGGTGCCGTAGAAGGTGCAGGTGCCGGGGCTGTGGTAGGAGGCGGACTCGGCCTCCAGCAGGTCCTCGCGGCTCGCCTTGCCCTCGGCGAACAGCTGACGGATGCGCGCCTTCTCCTTGTTGGGCAGGCCGCTGGGCATGGGCCCGGCGGGCACGAACATCGCCGGCAAGTGGCCGAAGCGTGCCGCGGCGATGAACAGCCCCGGGACGATCTTGTCGCACACGCCGAGATAGAGGACGGCATCGAACATGTTGTGCGACAGCCCCACGGCGGTGGCCATGGCGATCACGTCGCGGGAGAACAGCGACAGCTCCATGCCCGGCTGGCCCTGGGTCACGCCGTCGCACATGGCCGGCACCCCGCCGGCGAACTGGGCGGTGGAGCCCATGGCGCGGGCGGCGGTCTTGATGGTCTCGGGGAAGGTCTCCAGCGGCTGGTGGGCCGAGAGCATGTCGTTGTAGGACGAGATGATCCCCAGGTTGGCGGCGTTCATCAGCTTGAGCGAGTTCTTGTCCTCGGCACCGCAGGCGGCGAAGCCGTGGGCGAGGTTGCCGCAGGACAGCTCTCCCCGGTGCACGCCGCGCCGGTGCTGGTCCGCCATGCGGCTCTCGTAGAGGGCGCGGCGTTCACTGGAGCGCTCGCGGATGCGGCGGGTGATGTCGGCGACGGTGTCGTTGAGGGCAGGGGTCGTGCTGGCCATGGGGCACCTCGGAATCGAGTGTTGGCTATTTGGTAAACTTACCAAAAATTGATCCGGATCTTTGCCGATTCTACGTCGTGTTCGGTCGTGTTTGTAGTTTTATTACTGCGATCTTCGTCGTACTCTCCGGCTCAGAGACCCAGCAGCCGCAGCAGCCAGCGCCGGTAGGGCGGGTCGAGCAGCCCCGCCGCGCTGCGCCTGGCCTGCTGGAAGACGCCGCGCTCATGGCTGAAGCGCCGGAAGCCGGCCTCGCCGTGGTAGGCGCCCATGCCGCTATCGCCCACGCCACCGAAGGGTAGCGCGGGCACGGCGTTGTGCCACAGGGTGTCGTTGAACACCACGCCGCCGGAGTGGGTCTCGCGCAGCAGGCGCCGGCGCCGCGCCGGATCGTCGGTGAAGGCGTACAGCGCCAGGGGATGCGGCCGGCGCTGGACGAAGGCCAGGGCGGCCTCCAGGTCGCGCACGCCCAGGATCGGCAGCCAGGGCCCGAAGATCTCCTCACGCATCAGCATAAGCCCTTCGTGGGGGTCGATCACCAGGGTCGGGGGCAGCTTGCCCCCCTCGCGCAGCTCGACCGGCTCGCCCAGCGGGATCACCCGGCAGCCGTGATCCCGTGCCTCCTCCAGCATGGCATCCAGGCGCTCGCGGTGCTTCTCGCCGAGGATGGCGGTGTAGTCGTTGCCGGCGGCGCCGCGGGGGTGGAATCGCTTCACCGTTCGGCTCAGGGCCTCCACGAAGGCGCCGAGGCGCGGCTCGTCGATCAGCACATAGTCCGGGGCGATGCAGGTCTGGCCGGCGTTGAGCCACTTGCCGAAGGCGATGCGTCGGGCGGCGTGCTCCAGGTCGGCGTCGTCGGCGACGATGGCCGGGGTCTTGCCGCCGAGTTCCAGGGTCACCGGGGTGAGGTTGGCGGCGGCTGCCCGGGCCACCTCGCGGCCGACGCGGGCGCTGCCGGTGAACAGCAGGTGGTCGAAGGGCAGGGCGGCGAAGGCGCGGCCGATCTCGACCTCGCCGGTCACCACGCAGAGCTCGTCGGCGGCGAAATAACGCGCCGCGAGCCTCGCCATCAGTCCGCTGGTAGTGGGGGTCTGCTCGCTGGGCTTGATCATCACCCGGTTGCCGGCGGCCAGGGCATCCACCGCCGGCAGCAGGGCCAGGTTCCAGGGGTAGTTGGCGGGGGCGATGATGCCCACCACCCCCAGCGGCTGGCGATGGACGCGGGCGCGGGCCGGCCACAGCCGCAGCGGCATCGCGGCACGCCTGGGGCGCATCCAGCGCCTGAGGTGGCGACGGGCGTGGCGCACGGCCTGCAGCACGGTGGCGACCTCCGCGAGGCGGGTCTCGGCCTCGGCGCGGTGGCCGAAGTCCTGGCGGATCGCCTGGGCGATCTCGTCGCGGTGGTGGCGGGTCATGGTCGCCAGGCGGGCGAGACGGTCGCGCCGGGTCGCCAGCGACGGAAAGCGCTCGGCGGCGAAGGCGCGGCGCTGTTCGTCCAGGCGTGCCGGCAGGTCACGGGCGTTGGCCATGCGCATCTCCCTTGGCATGTGGAAAGAACCGGTAGTGGAACGGGCGGCAAGGTCTGCGCACAATGTAGGCCTTCGGCCGGTCGCTTGTCAGCTGCCGGAGCGGTGGCATCGCTCGGGCCTGATCCGTCGGCAGGCCTGCGATGAGGCGCTGTAGACCCATCCCTGGGCGCTACCGATTCCATCCCTGGAATCGGACCTCCTCTTCGGCTTGCCCCCGGCGCCCCTCGCTATGGACTCACATGTTCTGGAGCCGTCATGCCCAAGCTCGTGCTGCAAGAGTTGCCTGCCATCGAGGCGGTGCCGCCCTCGCGGTGGAACGCCCTGGTGGACGACGACCACCCCTTCCTGCGCCACGAGTTCCTGCATGCGCTGGAGGCCAGCGGTGCGGTGGGGCCGGCCACCGGCTGGGTGCCACGCCACCTCACCCTGTGGCGGGGCGAGGCGCTGGTCGGCCTCATGCCCCACTACCACAAGCACCACTCCTTCGGTGAATACGTCTTCGACTGGGCCTGGGCCGAGGCCTGGGAGCGCGCCGGCGGGCGCTATTACCCCAAGGGGCTCAGCGCCATCCCCTTTACCCCGGCACCGGGGCCGCGGCTGGCACTGGCCGAGGGCGTCGATCCGGGCGAGGCCAGGGCGGTGCTGGCACCTGCCTGGGAGGAGAGTGCGCTCTCCAGCTGGCACCTGCTGTTCGCCGAGGAGCGCGAGGTGGAGGCCTGGCGGGAGGCCCGCCCCGCGCTGCTGGTGCGCCACGGCGTGCAGTTCCAGTGGCGGGATCGCGGCTTTGGCGACTTCGACGGCTTTCTCGCCGCCTTGACCTCGAAGCGGCGCAAGACGATCCGCCGCGAGCGTCGCCTGGTGGCCGAGCAGGGCCTGACCCTGCACCGGCTGGAGGGGGACGAGATCGACGCTGACGCCATGGCCCACTTCTTCCGCTGCTACGAGATCACCTATCTGGAGCGGGGCCGGCATGGCTACCTCAATCTCGACTTCTTCGAGCGCCTGCGCCGCACCCTGCCCGAGGCCCTGGTGCTGATCCAGGCGCGCCTCGACGGCCGGCCGGTGGCGGCGGCGCTCTGCCTGCAGGGGGTCCGCACCCTCTACGGCCGCTACTGGGGCAGCGAGGTGATGGCCGACTGCCTGCACTTCGAGGCCTGCTACTACCAGGGCATCGAGCACTGCCTGGCCAAGGGGTTGACCACCTTCGATCCCGGCACCCAGGGCGAGCACAAGCTGGCCCGGGGCTTCGCGCCGCGCCGGCTGCGTTCGCTGCACCACATCGCCGATCCCGGGCTGCGTGCGGCCATCGCGCGCTTCTGCGCCGAGGAGCGCGTTCACGTCGACGCCTATCGTCGGGCGGCGGAGCAGGCATTGCCGTTTCGGGCGTGAGGGCGGCGGACTAAGGTGGCATAATGCCTGCCATTGTCGTGTCGAGACGGAATTCCCGGATGCTCAAGTGGCTGGCCATCGTGCTGATCGTCCTGCTCGCCCTGCTGCAGTATCGCCTGTGGCTGGGGGAGGGGGGCGTCCGCGACCTCGCTCAGGTGCGCGAGCGCGTCGCCGCCCTGGAGGCGGAGAACAAGCCGCTGCGTGACCGCAATGCCCGGCTCGCCGCCGAAGTGGTCGACCTCAAGACCGGCCTCGATGCCATCGAGGAGCGCGGGCGCAGCGATATCGGCATGGTGCGCACCGACGAGCAGTTCTTCTGGGTGCCGGGCGTCGCCGTGGAGGCGACCCGGCGGGAGGCCGGCGCCAGTCGGGTCGCGGGCGCGTCGCCGGCCACGGAGGCGCGCCGATGAGCGAGGCGCCCTGGCTGGTGGTGCCCGCCGCGGGGCGGGGCAGGCGTATGGGCGCCGACCGGCCCAAGCAGTACCTGGAGATGCATGGCCGGCCGGTGCTGGCGCATACCCTGGCACGGCTGCACCAGGCCTTTCCCGCGGCCCGGCTCTGCCTCTGCCTGGACGTCGACGACCGCCACTTCGACCCGGCCTGGGTGCCCTTCGCCGACTGGCGCCGGGTGCCCGGCGGGGCCGAGCGGGTCGACTCGGTGACCAATGCCCTGGAGGCCATCGCCGGCACCGCCGGCGAGCGCGACTTGGTGCTGGTCCACGACGTGGCCCGCCCCTGTGTCACCGTCGACGACCTGGTGCGCCTCCACGCCGTGCTCGCCGATGATCCGGTGGGCGGCCTGCTCGCCGTGCCGGTGGCCGACACCATGAAGCGCGGCGACGGCCACGGGCGGGTCAGCGCCACCGAGTCCCGGGCCGGGCTCTGGCACGCCCTGACCCCCCAGGGATTCCGCTACGGCCTGTTGTGCCGGGCCCTGCGCGAGGCACGGGCCCAGGGCCTCGTGGTGACCGACGAGGCCTCGGCGGTGGAGGCCCTGGGGCAGGCGCCGCGGCTGGTGGCCGGGCGCCGCGACAACCTCAAGATCACGCATCCCGAGGACCTGGCCCTGGCCGCGCTGGTGCTGGCCGCCCAGGCGGCCTCGCCGTCCCATCACCGAGGAGTCGACCCGAGTGGGTGAGAACAGCATGCTGCGAATCGGCCACGGCTTCGACGTCCATCGCTTCGGCGAGGGCGACTACCTGATGATCGGCGGCGTCCGGCTGCCCTTCGGCCACGGCTTCGTCGCCCACTCCGATGGCGACGTCCTGCTGCACGCCGTCTGCGACGCCCTGCTCGGCGCCTGTGCCCTGGGCGACATCGGCCGCCATTTCCCCGACACCGACCCGGCCTGGGCCGGCGCCGACAGTCGCGTGTTGCTGCGCCACGTGGCGGGGCTGGTCGGGGCCGCCGGCTACCGGGTCGGCAACCTGGACGCCACGGTGATCGCCCAGGCGCCGAAGCTGGCCCCGCATATCGCCGCCATGGTGGCGATCATCGCCGAGGACCTCGGTGTCGAGGCCTCCGCCGTCAACGTCAAGGCGACCACCAGCGAGCGGCTCGGCTTCACCGGCCGCGGCGAGGGGATCGCCGCCGAAGCGGTGGTCCTGCTGATGCAGCGAGGGACGGCGGGTGACTGATCCGGTGCACGACCCCATCGACTGGCCGCCGGCCTGGCCCCGGATGCTGGATGGCGAGTGCGGCCCGCCGGTCGCCGGCGACTACCGGGCCTGCCCCGAGGACTTCGCGGTCGAGGAGTGCCTCGACTTCGCCCCGCAGGGCGAAGGCGAGCACCTCTGGCTGTGGATCGAGAAGCGTGACCTGACCACGGCGATGGTGGCCCGCGAACTGGCGCGGCTCTGCGAGGCGTCGCCCCGGGAGGTCGGTTATTCCGGGATGAAGGATCGCATCGCCGTGACCCGCCAGTGGTTCTCGGTCCAGCTGCCCGGCCGCGAGGCGCCCACGGCACTGGTCGAGCGTCTCGCCGCCCTCGGCATCCGGGTGCTCGACCAGGGGCGTCATCCGCGCAAGCTCAAGCGCGGGGTGCATCGTGCCAACCGCTTTCGCCTGCGGCTCACCGGGGCGGCGGTCGAGGACCCGGGATTCCCGGCGCGCTGGGAGCGGCTCTGCCGCCACGGCGTGGCCAACTATTTCGGCCCCCAGCGCTTCGGCCCCGACGGGCGTAACCTGCTGCGGGCCCGCGCCCTGCTGGCCCGCGGCTGGCGCAAGCGCGACGACCGCGACGGCATGCTGCTCTCGGCGGCGCGCAGTTTCCTGTTCAACGAGCTGCTGGCGGCACGCATTCGCGCGGGCAACTGGGCGACGCCACTGTCCGGCGAGGTGGTGATGCTCGACGGTACCGCCAGCCAGTTCTCCGTCGAGGCGCCCGACGCCGAGCTGTCGGCCCGGGCCGAGCGCCTCGACCTGCACCCCAGCGGTGTGCTCTGGGGCAGCGGCGGCTCGGTGGCCGGTGGCGAGGCCAGCGCCTTCGAGGCGGCACTGCCCGAGCGTTATCCGGCGCTGTGCGGTGGTCTCGAGCGGGCCGGGGTGCGCCTGGCCCGCCGGGCGCTGCGCCTGCGCCTGGCCGACCCGGCCCTCGAACGGGGAGACGGCGAGCTATGGCTGTCGTTTGCGCTGCCGCGGGGCGCCTTCGCCACCGCGGTGCTGCGGGAATTGATCATGCACCCCGGTCTGTGACCGGGAACGAGGCAAACGAGGAACGACGATGCGACGACTGCTGCTCTCCAACGATGACGGGGTGCATGCGCCGGGGCTGCGCGCCCTGCATGATGCCCTCGTCCGCCATGCGAAGCTGCGCGTGGTGGCGCCGGATCGCGACAAGAGCGGGGCGAGCAACTCCCTGACCCTGAGCCGGCCGCTGGCGCTCTCCGCCCTCGACAACGGCTTCTACAGCGTCGATGGCACCCCGGCGGACTGTGTCTACCTGGGGGTCAACGGGGTCTGGGACGAGAAGCCCGACCTGGTGATCTCCGGTATCAATCACGGTGGCAACCTGGGCGACGACGTGCTCTATTCGGGGACCGTGGCCGCGGCCATGGAGGGGCGCAACCTGGGCATGGCGGCGATCGCCATGTCGCTGGTCGGCGCGCGTCACTTCGACACCGCCGGCCGAGTGGCGGCCAGCCTGGTGGGCGCGGCCGACCAGCTCTCGCTGCCGCCGCGCAGCCTGCTCAACGTCAACGTGCCCGACCTCCCCTGGGACGAGATCCAGGGCTTCCGGGTCACCCGCCTGGGGTATCGTGGGCCGGCGGCTCGCCCGCTGGAGGTGCGCGACCCCCGTGGCCGCGTGCGTTACTGGATCGCGGCCGTCGGCGAGAACGCCGACGACGGGCCGGATACCGACTTCGCCGCCGTGGAGGCGGGTTTCGTTTCCATCACTCCGCTGCAGACCGATCTGACCCGGCATGCAGCGCTCGACGACGTGCAGGGCTGGCTGGATGCACTCACCTGATCTACGCCCCGATCTGCTGCAAGGGGTCGGCATGACATCGCAGCGAACCCGTGACCGGATGGTCGCCCGCCTGGCCGACCAGGGCATCCGCGATCCCAGGGTGCTGGAGGTGATGGCCCGGGAACCGCGTCACCTGTTCCTCGACGAGGCGCTGGCCCACCGCGCCTACGAGGACACGGCGCTGCCCATCGGTCACGGCCAGACGCTCTCCCAGCCGTGGATGGTGGCGCGCATGACCGAGCTGGTGATCCAGGAGCGGCCGGCCCGGGTGCTGGAGATCGGCACCGGCTCCGGCTACCAGACCCTGGTGCTGTCGCGGCTGGTATCGGAACTCTGGTCGGTGGAACGGATCAATGCCCTGCACCGTCGTGCGGGACAGCGGCTGCGGCAGTTGGGTGCTTATCAGGCGCGGCTGCGGCTGGCCGACGGCGGCCATGGCTGGCCGGAGGCGGCCCCCTTCGACGTCATCCTGCTGACCGCCTGCGCCTCGGAACTTCCCGCGCCGCTGCTGGCCCAGCTCGGCGAGGAGGGGGTACTGATCACGCCCCTGGCCGATGCCCGGGGGCGCCAATGGCTGACACGGGTGCAGCGCCAGGGTAGCCAGTTCGAGCAACAGCGGCTGGAGTCGGTACGCTTCGTGCCGCTGCTGGAAGGAGTCATTCGTTGAAGCGACATCTGGGTATCTTTCTCAGGGGCGCCGGCATGGGGGCCGCCGACGCCGTGCCCGGCGTCTCCGGCGGGACCATCGCCTTCGTCACCGGCATCTACGAGGAGCTGATCCACTCCATCAAGCAGTTCGGCCCCAGTGCCTTCGTCGCCTGGCGTCGCGGGGGCCTGCCGATGCTGGCGGCGCACCTCAACCTCGCCTTCGTGTTGCCACTGCTGGCCGGGATTCTCGCCAGCCTGGTCAGTGTGGCCCACCTGGTGGTCTGGCTGATGGACGACCATCCGCTGCTGCTCAATGGCTTCTTCTTCGGCCTGGTGGCGGCGTCGGCGGTGGTGGTCAGTCGCCATCCCGCCGACTGGAAGTGGTGGCACCTGCTGCCGCTGGTGGCCGGGTTACTGCTGGCCCACTGGCTGCCGTCACTGATGCCGTTGATCTCCCAGCTCGGCAACGCCAACCTGATGCTGATGGCAGCAGGCGCCATCGCCATCAGTGCGCTGTTGCTGCCGGGGGTCTCGGGGAGCTTCCTGCTGCTGACCATGGGCCTCTACGGCACCGTGATGCAGGGCATCCGCAGCTTCGACCTGGGCCTGATCGCGATCTTCGGGCTGGGTTGCCTGTTCGGCCTGTTCTTCTTCTCGCGCCTGCTCTCCTGGCTGCTGCGCCACCATCACACCGCCACCCTGCAGTTGCTGGTCGGCTTCATCGTGGGGTCGCTGCAGGTACTCTGGCCCTGGCGTGAGCTGGTACGCTATCAGCTTGGCCCGGAAGGGCAGATGATCCCGCTGGACTACCGTTACCTGACCCCGGGCGGCTATGCCCAGCTGACCGGCGATGCCGCGCAGCTCCCGGGAGTGGTGGCGCTGATGCTGGCCGGGGCGGCGCTGGTACTGCTGCTCGGTCGCACCGGACGACGTACCCCGCCGGCAGCGCCGGTATCCCCAGATTCCCATGAGCCCGGCGCGTCCCATGAGCCCGGGGCTTCTCATCGGTCAGACAACAAGGAGGAAGGCTCCGATGCGTAAGGTATTGCTGATTTCCGGCCTGGCCCTGGCGGTGGCGGGCTGTGCCGCCCAGCAGGGCCAGGCTCCCCAGGTACAGGTCCGGGATCTCTCCGCCAGCCGCGAGAGCACGGCGGCCGGCACCTATACGGTGGAGGCCGGCGACACCCTCTATGGTATCGCCTGGCGTCACAGCATGGATTACCGCGACCTGGCGCGGCTTAACCGGATCAGTCCTCCCTACCAGATCCAGCCCGGCCAGCAGCTGGCGTTGACCCCCGAGGGCGAAGCCGCGGCGCAGGCGTCTTCCGGCGGAGAGTCCGGCAGCACCGGCGTGGTGGCCACCGGGCTCGGTGGCCGGCAGGTGTCCGCCGAGCCAGGCAGCGACATGGACTGGCTGCTGCCGGATGAGGAGGCCATCGAGCGCAACCGTCGCCTGACCGCCGAGCGCCTGGAAGACGAGGGAGGGGTCGATGGCCCCAGCGAGGTGGCCATGGAGAGTGCCGCCGGGGTGACCGGATCGGGTCAGGGCCCCGGCCCGGTATACGACTACGACAGCCCCGGTGCCGATGGTTCGCTCAGCGAGCGGGATCTGGCCGAGCGCCGCGCCGGGCAGGAGCAGGCTGAGCGCCAGCCGGAGCCGAGGGAGTCTGCCGAGCAGTCCGCCGAGCCGGTGGAGTCTGCCGAGCAGTCCGCTGAGCCGGTGGAGGAGCCGAGCCGCGAGCTGGCCCGGGGCGAGCCGGAGGCGGAGCCCGAACCCGAACGGCGCCAGGAGGCAGCGCCCCCCGGCCCCGATGCCGGCACGGCGGTGGCCGGGTCCAGCGAGCCGCGCCAGGACCGCGACGGGCGCAGTTACACACCGGTCGACGAGGTGGCCTGGCGGTGGCCGGTGGACGGCGAGATCGTCGGGCGTTTCGGCGAGGGTTCGACCATCACCGCCGGCATTGATATCGCCGGGCAAAAGGGGCAACCTGTCATGGCAGCCGGACCCGGGATCGTGGTCTACGCCGGCAGCGGGGTGAGGGGCTACGGCAACCTGGTCCTGCTCAAGCACAACGACCAGTTCCTGAGTGCCTATGCCCACAACGACAGCCTGCGGGTGAGCGAGAACGACGTGGTCGAGGCCGGAGAGGTGATCGCCACCATGGGCGACAGCGATGCCGAGGACGTCAGGCTGCACTTCGAGGTGCGCAAGGACGGCCAGCCTCAGGATCCCCTGGAATTCCTGCCGCCGCGTTGACCGCAGCGGTTCGTCGGGCGGAATGCTGCATGCATTGCCACTGGGACGTAACACAATAATAACCGCAAGCGCCGCTCCTGCTGTCAGGAGTCATACGGTGACAAGTCGCAACCATGGGGTAGCAACCGATGAGCATGCTTGAACGGGACCTTCAGGATGTGAATCTCGAGTCGGAAGAAGGCTCGGACGTCGAGGGCATCGAGGAAGTAGGGGAGGTGGTCGATAGCGACGAGGATACCACCAGCGATGACGAGGCCTTCGAGAAGGCGCTGAGCCGTGAGGACCGCAATTACCATCACAGCCTCGACGCCACCCAGATCTATCTCAACGAGATCGGCTTCTCGCCGCTGCTGACCCCCGAGGAGGAGGTCCACTTCGGCCGCCTGGCCCGCAAGGGCGACCCCATGGGGCGCTCGCGGATGATCGAGTCCAACCTGCGCCTGGTGGTCAAGATCGCGCGTCGCTATCTCAATCGCGGCCTGTCGCTGCTCGACCTGATCGAGGAGGGCAACCTGGGCCTGATCCGCGCGGTGGAGAAGTTCGATCCCGAGCGCGGCTTCCGTTTCTCCACCTACGCCACCTGGTGGATCCGCCAGACCATCGAACGGGCGCTGATGAACCAGACCCGCACCATCCGCCTGCCGATCCATGTGGTCAAGGAGCTCAACATCTACCTGCGGGCGGCCCGTGAGCTGACCCAGAAGCTCGACCACGAGGCCACCGCCGAGGAGATCGCCGACTACCTCGACAAGCCGGTGGAGACCGTCAAGAAGATGATGGGGCTCAACGAGCGGGTCTCCTCGGTCGACTACCCCATGGGCGGCGAGAGCGACAAGCCGCTGATCGAGACCCTGGCCGATGACAACGACCAGGGGCCGGAGTCCTCGCTGGTCGATGGCGACGTCAAGCAGCACGTCGACGAGTGGCTGGCCGAGCTGACCGACAAGCAGATGGAGGTGGTGGTGCGCCGCTTCGGCCTGCGCGGTCATGAGGCGGCGACACTGGAGCAGGTGGGCGAGGAGATCGGACTGACCCGCGAGCGGGTACGCCAGATCCAGGTGGAAGCGCTGAAGAAACTGCGCCGCCTGCTCGACAAGCAGGGGCTCTCGCTGGACGCCATCTTCGAGTGAGCAGGTGCCGACAGGGCGGTGCGTCGGTGCCGATCGTCCGCCGGCGTACCGATGTTCTGCCAAGTGATGATCGATCATGACGGACAATCGGCATCATGTTCTGACTCTCACCAGGAATTTCGCACCATGCCTCGTTCGCACCCCCCTCGCCTGGTTCGCCGCGGCCTGGCCCTGCTGATGGGGCTGGCCGTCGCCGGCTCGGCCCAGGCCGCCGATCTCTGGGCCGTTACCCGCGATGCCCTCGACAACGACGCCGGCCTGGCCTCTGCCCGCTCGGGTTTCTCGGCGGTGGAGGCGGGACGCGACATCCAGCGCGGCACCCTGCTGCCCCAGCTCTCGGCCGGGGGCAGCCTGACCCATGACCGGATCTACGCGAGCCAGAGCAACGGCTTCCAGCAGGGGATCCCCGATGGAGCTGGGGTCGGTATCCAGGACGAGGAGAACTACAACGGCCTCGGCCTCAACCTGGAGGCCAGCCAGTCGGTATTCGATGCCACCCGGCGTGCCCAACTGGAGACGGCCGAGCGGCAGATCGACCGCGAGGCACTGTCGCTGGCCGCCACCGAGCAGCAGTTGCTGTTCGACGTGGCCGAGGCCTATTTCGAGATCCTGCGGGCCCACGACATCCTTTCCGCCCGGCGCTCCCAGGAAACCGCCATCAGCCGCCAGCTGGAGCAGGCCCGCGAGCGCTTCGAGGTGGGCCTGATCGCCATCACCGAGGTCCACGAGGCCCAGGCCTCCTTCGATCTGGCTCGGGCCCAGCGCGTCGCCGCCGAGAGTGCCATGCAGGTCAGCTTCGAGGCCCTGGAGCGGCTCACCGGCCAGCGCTATGACAGCATCGACGGGTTGGCCGCGGATATCCCCATCGCTCCCCCCGAGCCGCTCGGTCGCGACGACTGGGTCTCGCTCGCCATGTCCAACAGCCCGGTACTCCAGATGGCCGAGGCCGGCGTCGAGGTGGCGCGCAGCGAACTCGACGTCTCACGCGCCGGGCAGCTCCCGACGGTGGAGGCCTTCGCCGCCTACAACTATGCCGATAACGATCGCAGCGGTGTCTCGGGCTACAACTCCTCGAGCCAGCTCGGCCTACGGGCGAGCCTGCCGCTCTACACCGGCGGTACCACCCGGGCGCAGATCCGCCAGAGCGGCTTCACCCTGGAGGTGAGCCAGTACGACTTCGAGGCCCAGCGTCGCGATACCGTCCAGCAGGTGCGTTCGCTGTTCACCCAGGTCAGCAACGACGTGGAGACCGTGGACGCGCGGGCCCAGGCAATCATTTCCAACCAGAGTGCCCTGGAGGCCACGCGCTCGGGCTACGAGGTGGGCACCCGCAATATCGTCGACGTGCTCAACGCCGAGCAGAACCTGTTCAATGCCGTGGCCGACCACGCCGAGGCCCGCTATGACTACGTGCTGGACCTGCTGCGCCTGCAGCAGCAGGCGGGCTTGCTCGATGCCGAGTCGATCCAGGCGGTGAATGCCTGGCTGCGCAGCGAGCAGGCGGTCTCCCTCGACCTGCCGGACGAGGCGAACCCCGATCCGGTGATGAACATCGGCGAGCGTCCCCAACCGCCTGAGTGAAAAGTGGGTGCATGAGATCCTGCTGTCGATGTGGTCTCTTTCGATCAGGATGACGGGAATCCATCATTAATTTGGTGGTTTTTTCCATGAAATGCCCATAGGTCTGGCGGATAATTCTTATCCTTCCGTCAGCCGTTTCAGGAATCCGCCATGTCCCGGCCGCTGCATGCCGACATCGATCTCGACGCCCTGCGCCACAATTATCGCCTCGCCCGTGACCTGGCCCCCCACAGCCGTGCGCTCGCCGTGCTCAAGGCCGACGCCTATGGCCATGGTGCGGTGGCCTGTGCCCGGGCGCTGGAGGGGCTGGCACCGGCCTTCGCCGTGGCCTGCCTCGAGGAGGCGGTGACCCTGCGCGAGGCGGGCATCGCTACCCCGATCATGCTGCTCGAGGGGGTCTTCGAGGCCAGCGAGCTCGAACGGGTCGAGGCGCTGGGGCTGTGGATGGTGGTGCACAGCGACTGGCAACTCGACGCCCTGCTGACCCATCGCCCGGCCCGGCCGATCCCGGTCTGGCTCAAGGTGGATTCGGGCATGCATCGACTCGGTTTCCCTCCCGAGCGGATCGAGGCGGTCTGGAAACGCCTCGTCGCGGCGCCGGAGCATGCCTGCGACTTGCACCTGATGAGCCATTTCGCCACTGCCGACGCCCTGGACCCGAGCTACTTCCAGCACCAACTGGCGTTGCTGGAAACACTGGCGGAACGCCTGGGGGCGCCCACCTGCCTGGCCAACTCGCCGGCCACCCTGGCCTGGCCCGAGGCCCACGGTGCCTGGAACCGTCCCGGTGTGATGCTCTACGGCGGCGATCCCCTGGCAGCCTCCAGCGAGGCGAGCCGCCGGCTGAAGCCGGTGATGACGCTACGCTCACGGCTCATCGCCGTGCGCGAGCTTGCCCCCGGCGAGCCGGTGGGCTATGCCGGCCGCTGGCGGGCACCGCGGCCGTCGCGGATCGGCGTGGTGGCGGCAGGCTACGGCGACGGCTATGACCGCCACGCCGTCGACGGTACCCCGGTGCTGGTCGAGGGCCGGCGCACCGCCATCGCCGGCAAGGTCTCCATGGACATGCTGACGGTGGATATCACCGATATCCCCGGTGCCGAGATCGGCAGCGAAGTGGTGCTCTGGGGACGGGCGGCCAACGGCGAGGTGCTGCCGGTGGACGAGGTGGCACGGTACTGCGATACCATCAGCTATACCCTGCTCACCGGGGTGCTACCCCGAGTGCCGAGGCGGTATCATGGCGGTTTTGGCTGACGGATAATGGCATGTCACGGAAAGACTACCCCAGCTCCTTCGCGCATCCCCGCTACTGGCCCGTCTGGCTCGCCATCGGCGCCATGCACGTCACCGCCTGGCTGCCGTGGCGCCTCAAGTTGTGGCTCGGCAAGGCCATCGGCCTGCTGGCCTGGCGACTGGTGCCGCGCCGCCGGCACATCACCGAGACCAACCTCCGGCTCTGCTTCCCTGAGCTCGACGAGGAGCGGTTGCAGCGACTCGTGCGTGACACCTTCGTCGCCAACGGCATCGGTATCCTCGAGACGGCGACCGGCTGGTGCCGTGATCCCGAGCACCTGCGTCACCGGGTGACCTTCAAGGGGCAGGAGCACATGGCCCGGGCACAGGCCGAGGGGAAGGGGGCGCTGATCATCGGCGTGCACTTCTCGACCCTCGATCTGGGGGCGGCGCTGCACTCGCTGTTCTTCCGGGCGGATGCGGTTTACCGGCCCCACAACAACCCGCTCTTCGACCGCTTCATGGGCCGTGCCCGCCACGACTACTTCGATGCGACCCTGGACCGCCGTGACCTGCGGGGGGTGGTGCGGCGAATCAAGGCGGGCCATGCCGTCTGGTATTCGCCCGACCAGGACTTCGGCCGCCATGCCAGCGTCTTCGCGCCCTTCTTCGGTGTCGAGGCGGCGACCGTCAAGCTCACCGCCAAGATAGCCCGCATGACCGGGGCGCCGGTGATGCCGCTGATGTTCCATCGCAATCCCGACGACCGCACCTACACCCTGGAGTACCTGCCGCCCCTGGCGGACTTCCCCAGTGGTGACGAGGTGTCGGATGCGGCGCGGGTGAACGCCTTCATCGAAGGCGCGATTCGCAAGCATCCGGAGCAGTACCTGTGGCTTCACCGGCGCTTCAAGACGCGTCCGCAAGGGGAGACAGGGGTCTATTGACCGGTGACGGGCATCACAAGGTGTAACCTTCGGTAACTTGCAACTTCGGGGCGGGGCGACAAGCCTGAAGGGACCGCCGGGCGAAATCCTTGCCCTGAGGCGGCCGGCAACGCCACCGGAAAAGGAGGTTCCATATGCTTGGCAACGCCATGCTGTTCCTGATCATTGCGATCATCGCCGCTGTTCTGGGGTTCTCCGGTATCGCCGGAGCCGCCGCCTGGATCGCCCAGATTCTCTTCGTGCTGTTCCTGATCCTGTTCGTGGTGTCGCTGATCCGCGGGCGGCGCTGACGTCACCTGACACCCGAACCATTCTACCCAGGTAGACTACCGCTCACCGGAACGACGAAGGCCCCACCGGGGTGGGGCCTTCGGGCATGCGCGACCGTCGTCGCCTCAGGCGTCGATGCGCTTGTATTTCATGCGGTGGGGGGTATCGTTGCCGACGCGCTGGCGGTGATCCTCCTCGTATTCCTGATAGTTGCCCTCGAAGAACACCACCCGGGAATCGCCCTCGAAGGCGAGGATATGGGTGGCGACGCGGTCGAGGAACCAGCGATCGTGGGAGATGATCATGGCACAGCCGGGGAAGGCCAGCAGCGCCTCTTCGAGGGCGCGCAGGGTCTCGATGTCCAGATCGTTGGATGGCTCGTCGAGCAGCAGCACGTTGGCACCCTGCTTCAGGGTCTGGGCCAGTTGCAGGCGACCCCGTTCACCGCCGGAGAGGTCCTTGAGGAACTTCTGCTGGTCGTTGCCCTTGAAGTTGAAGCGCCCTACGTAGGCCCGTGACGACACCTCGTAGCCGTTGATGTTGAGGATGTCCTGGCCGTCGGAGACCGCTTGCCATACCGTCTGCTTGTCGTCGAGGGCATCGCGCAGCTGCTCGACGTAGGCGATGTCGACGGTGTCGCCGAGTACCACCTCGCCGCCGTCCGGCTGCTCCACGCCCTTGATCAGCTTGAACAGGGTCGACTTGCCGGCACCGTTACCGCCGACGATACCGACGATGGCCCCCTTGGGCACGGTGAAGGAGAGGTCCTCGTAGAGCAGCTTGTCATCGAACGCCTTGGTGACGCCGTGGAACTCGATCACCTTGTCGCCCAGGCGCGGGCCGGGCGGAATGTAGATCTCGTTGGTCTCGTTGCGCTTCTGGAAGTCGCCGGACTGCATCTCCTCGAAGCGGTTGAGGCGCGCCTTGCTCTTGGCCTGGCGGCCCTTGGCGTTGCTGCGCACCCACTCCAGTTCCTGCTTGATCGCCTTCTGGCGCGAGGCCTCCTGCTTGGCCTCCTGCCCCAGGCGCTTCTCCTTGGCTTCGAGCCAGTCGGAGTAGTTGCCCTCGAAGGGGATGCCCTGGCCGCGGTCGAGCTCGAGGATCCAGCCGGCCACGTTGTCGAGGAAGTAGCGGTCGTGAGTGATCGCCACCACGGTGCCCGAGTAGTCGTGCAGGAAGCGCTCGAGCCAGGCCACGGACTCGGCATCCAGGTGGTTGGTGGGCTCGTCGAGCAGCAGCATGTCGGGGCTGGAGAGCAGCAGGCGGCATAGCGCCACGCGGCGCCGTTCGCCGCCGGAAAGGTGGCCGACCCGGGCCTCCCAGGGCGGCAGGCGCAGGGCCTCGGCGGCCACCTCGAGCTTGCGCTCGATGTTGTGGGCGTCGGCGGCCTCGATGATGTTCTCGAGCCTGGCCTGCTCGCTGGCCAAGGCGTCGAAGTCGGCATCCGGCTCGGCATAGGCGGCATAGACGGCGTCGAGCTCCTCCTGGGCCTTCTTGATGGTACCCAGCGCCTCCTCCACGGTCTCGCGGACGTTCTTGTCGTCGTCGAGCCGCGGCTCCTGGGGCAGGTAGCCGACGTTGATGCCCGGCATCGGCCTGGCCTCGCCGTTGTACTCGGTGTCGACCCCGGCCATGATCCGCAGCAGGGTCGACTTGCCGGCGCCATTGAGGCCCAGCACGCCGATCTTCGCGCCCGGGAAGAAGGAGAGCGAGATGTCCTTGAGGATCTCGCGCTTGGGGGGCACGACCTTGCCCACCCGGTTCATGGTGTAGACGTAAGATCCTGTTGTGCCAGTCTTGTTACCTTTTGACAAAGCAATTCACCTCTAAGATTATGTTTTTGGTGGAAAAAATCATTTCCATTTTCAGGATTTATTGTACCGTAAAGGTTTACGAAAATCCACCAAAGTGATAGTGTGGAGTCTGTAACGTTTTTTGGAAACGTCATGTCATTCTCGATCAAAGAAAGCAAGTTTGGTAATGAGACCAGAGTTAAGCTGTTGCTTCAAGACTCCGTGCCGGTTTATTGGCCCTGCCTGTATGTTATAAAAAAGATGCGAGTTCGCTCACCCAATACTCAACAACGATTTCTCAGTGATCTGGTGGTTTTCTTAACTTGGTTAAAACTTGAGAGCATAGAATTAGAAGCGCGTTTGCAGAAGCGACCTCAGTCGCACTATCTGAGTGAGTCTGAGCTGGCTAGGTTCACCAGTCAAGTGCATTGGAAGAAGGAGACAATAGACAAGTTATTTAGTGGTGTCCGTTTGCATCATGCGGCCTACCAGCAGGTTGGCGCCTCCCAAGCTGAATCACGCATGATAACGGCTAAGAATTACCTCTCTTTTCTTTATGAGGCATTGGGCCATCCAGACGATCGCCTCGACCAAATTGCTCGGATGGTAAAGCGGGTTGATCTAAGTATTAAAGAGTCTAGGCCATCATGGAAGAGGAGACCTATGGAGCCTAAAGGGTTGACGCTTGAACAGGAAGATGTGCTTTTGAACAAGCTTCACCCAGGGTCAAAAGACAATCCATGGCCGAAGTCTGAGAAAATTAGAGTACGTAATTACCTGATCATTATGCTTCTTTTCAACCTGGGTATTCGAAGGAGTGAAATGCTGGGGATAAAATTGGCCGATATAGACTTCCGCAAAAACCGTGTTCAGATTATTCATCGGCCTAATGATCCTGATGACCCGCGCGTTTCAGAGCCGCTTGTAAAAACTAATGAACGCAGTCTTCCAGTTCGGGAAGAACTAATGGCAGTGATCAATAAATATATCAATATGCGGCGAGGCTTTAGGCGAGCTAAGACTCACCCCTATTTGATATTAGCGCATGGAAAGTCTGGGGGGGCGCCGCTCTCGATTAAGTCTGTTGATGCCGTGTTTAACATCGCTAAAAAAGCATTTCCTGTGCTGAAGGGTATCACGCCTCATACGCTGAGGCATCACGATGTTCACCAAACTATAAAGGTGGTCTCTGAGCAGACTAAGGATCTTCCAATTGAGGATAGAATGCAGCAGGAGAAACGAATACTAAATTATAAATACGGATGGTCAGACACCTCAAAAATGCCCAGCCTTTACGGACAAAAACAGTACCAAGAACAGGCTGAAAAAGCGCTGGAGGCACGAAATGATAAGCTTTTTAGCAATAGCTCATCACGCGATAAGGAGGACGTTAGATGATCTTGACGTCCCCGACTGAAAGCAATATTGAAATGTGGCTGAACCAGGAGATGATCGCGAAGAATGGTGGTGCATTCAGGCCGGCAGACGATAAGTGGCGAACTGACTTGACCTGTCGATCAGCGAATGTCGCAGAAGCTAAGTGCGCCGTACAAGAAGCAGCACGCCCCTGGTTAGTTGCAGCGTTAGCGTATTACGCAAAGGTGAAGTCGGCCAGGACCTTAAACAAAATGACCGGCATTCTTAGGCAGTGCGCCGCTTCGGGGCTTAATGTGCTTGACGAAGCCGATGCCATTGCAATACGTAATAAGCTAAGAAAAGGCCAATTTTCTATCTTACGCGTATTTCTCAAAGAATGGCGAGAAGACTATTTGCTTGCTGTTTGTCCAAGTGAACAGGTCGTTACTATCCTTTATGAACTAACGTCAAAAAATATCAGAGGGCCGTGTCCTGTCGAGAGCATGAATCCAAGAGTAGGTCCTTTCACGGTGCTTGAGACGCAGTCGCTGTTCGATTGGGCAAACGATGCTTATACCAATGGACGTATATCGCTTGAGCGACTTGTGTACATTAGGTTGTTGATTGCGACAGGCGCTCGCAAACGTCAAATTCAGCAGTTGGTGTTTGGGGATATCACCAATACAGTCGATGGGCCTACACTGTGGATGCCTAAGGCCAAGCAGAAAGGCTTTGAATATCGCAATAGCTTTCAATCATTTAAGTTGGCTACAGATCTTTACCAACTTCTTTTAAGTTACCAGAATCTTACGTTTCAGTGTTTGCAGTCTGAGCGGCCAGGAGTGGACTGGGTCATGGCATTGTCTCATGTGCCGCTGTTTCGTGCGAAAGGTAAAAGTTCTGGACGCTGCGTGATCATCGACGACCGTGATCTTCGACGCCTTGAAGTTGGCCCCCAGGAAAAATTTCACAAGCAGGATCGCACAATGAGTGCACTCCTTGAAGGGCTTGAAAAAGATGCGGCGTTTCCGGTCTCAGAGCGAACTGGTGAAAAAATTCATTTGGCATCACATCGCTTTCGACATACGCTCGGAACGGATATGAGTCGTATGGGCTATGGCGCGCATGCTATCGCCTCCGCACTTTGTCATAAATCTATTGCTAGCGTTGGTCGATACATCAAAACATCGCCAGAGATGTCCAAGCGAATCGACGATAAGATGAAGACACAAATGGCGCTGGTTGTTAATGCGTTTCAAGGTCGCTTGGTCGAGGGTGCAGATAACGCAATCAATGGCTTATACCCTAATAAGACGATCCGTGGTCAGACCGATGCCATTGCCACATGCGGTGCATCAGGAGGCTGCCACTTAGATGCCCCTGTGGCGTGCTACACCTGCTCGAAATTTCAACCGTGGATAGAGGGGGCTCATGAGGAAGTTCTGAAGCATCTTCAGTTACGCCAACAGCGAGCTATTGAAGCAGCAGGGCAGAACAGCGACGCGGCGATCAGTTTTGATCGCTCAATTCTCGCCGTGATACAGGTTATCAATCAGATTAATGATAAAAAGAGGCAGTCGAAGGGAGTGTCGGATGAGTAATGTTATTCCTTTTTTGCCAAAACCGGAGCTTGCGGCACAGGCTGTGTTAAACGAGTTTATTCACTGGGCAAAATCGAATATCCACCTCTACGATAAGCCCTTAGATTGTGTCCAGTGGGCAGCAAAGAGTTGGCACCGGTGGGGGTTTGAGAACACTACTTGTTCGAAGCTTGGGAAGAGATCTGAGTTGCTTCATCCTGATTTTATCGACTACGCCAAGGCGATGCTATTTGAGGAAAGAGTCATCAAGCTCAGAAAAAAAAATTATACATTACACGCTCTGCGTTGCTTGGAGGTGGCCCTTCTAGACATTACTCAAAACGGCGATGTAACAGCCGTAACTGCCGCTATTTTTGATAAAGCATGTGCAGTCGCGCAAAACTACTATGATGCTTCTACCACAGTTTATCAAGTATCACGGGAGCTCAAATATGTCAATGATCATCTTCACGCATTGGGCGTTGTTGCCAACCCTTTTATATGGGAGCCTCAGATAAAGCCCTTTAGAATAACCCTTAAGAAGAGCTATGAGGTTGCGAAGAAAAAGCTACCGAGCGATAAATCGTTAATTGCTTTGGGTGAGATTTTCCACAACAAGCCTGAATTGCCGTTGGACATTATGATCACATCTGCCGTGGCGATAATGCTTTCCCACCCATGTCGTATTGGGGAATTGGCCTACGTAAAAAAAGACTGCTTTTTCGCGGAACGCGATGCACAAGGCCGTGAGCAGCTCTATATGCTGTGGTACTCTGCAAAAGGATTCGGTGCAACTCAAAAGCCGATTCCCGACATCATGGCTGAGACGTGCCAAGAGGCGGTAAACCGGGTCATTGAAATCACTCAAGAAGCGCGTGATTACGCAAAATGGCTGGAGGAAAATCCCGATTCATTTCCACGCCACGCAGGTGTCCCTAATAAAGGGCTAGGCGAGCCACTTTCCACACAGGAAGCGTGTGATGCTTTAATGCTCTCAACGAGGAGGGTATCGTCAAGAGGGAATAAATCAAGGAAAGTATTTAAAAAATTCTTGGAGAATATAGTCGCCAAAAAAAGTACGTCTTCGAAAGCGCGTAAAATCGCACAAGAATTACTTTATGGCTTTGACTCCAGTAGTGGTACTCGACACTACGTGAATGGGTGGTTGGCTGAATACGAGTTTAACGATACGTTTAAGGTTACCCTCCGAACGCTCAATGTGTTACTGAGAGAAAAGTATCTGCCTGAGCACTTCCCTTTCACAAATTCCAAGCGAATTACCAAGTGGCAAGACGCCTTGTTCTGCTTCAGAACGGGAGCATTCGCGGCGGTTGACTCCAATAGAGGAACGGTCAAGCCGTTTGGCCTCACGGGATGTGGTAATGCGCGACTTAGCCTACATCTCACAGGAGGCTCGAAAGAGATAAAATCGATCTTTGAGCGCCACGGATATAACGGTGTTAAGGTAAATACTCACGCATTTCGCCACTACCTCAATACAGGCGCGAACCGTTCGTACTTGTCGCAGGAGCTGATTGCACGTTGGTCAGGCCGTGAGAATCCAAGCCAGAACAAGGTCTATAACCACATGTCGGTAGATGAAAAGGCCGCTGAGATAGAGGCATTTACACCCCAGCTGGCGGTTATGAGTGACAAGCTTCTAGCCTCATTGAAGACAAATGCCCCGATCAGCATGAAAGATTTTGGGGATGAGAGCGACCGCATCGTTCACCGCACGGAATTTGGGATTTGTATACATGACTATGCTCAAGAACCCTGCGCTAAGTTCAATAATTGCCTGACGTGCGGAGAGCATGTGTGTGTGAAGGGTGATGAGACGAAGCTGGTGAATCTCAAAGAGGAAAGAGAGTATCTGCGGAGCAGCTTAGAGGCTTTTCAAAGAGAAGCCGATGAAGGCACTTACGGTGCCAATACCTGGCTTCAAACTACAATGGAAAAAATGGAGCGCTGTGATCAATTGATCCAAATGTTGGAGAGCCCAGATATCGAAGATGGAGCGCTTATCAGAGGTGTTGAGAATGGCTGGGCTGCAGGCCGCAATGCATTGGCAATGCGAGGGGAGCTGGTTGAAGAGGATGCCAATCTCATCGCAACTGAGGATGACAAGGTGGCTGAGCTGGAGCGTCTATTGGGCTCTGGAGGTTAAACATGGCGCGACTTTCTGAAAAAGACGTTAAGCGAATTGAAGCGATGATCCGTGACTGGCGGGGTAGTAAGCTGACTTGGGAGCTAGTTGTCATCGCTTGTGAAAACGAATTGGGTATTAAGACAACTCGAAAAACACTTTTAACCCGTGATAACATCACGACGGCGATGCGGCTGCGTAAAGCGGAGTTGAAAGCCCCATCACAAGCGACGCGGCAGTTCACAGACATTGATCGCGCGAATGATCGAATTGCTCGTCTAACGCAGCGGGTAGCGGAGCTAGAGAAGGCGCAGGAAACCCTGGTCGACCAGTTTGCACGTTGGGCTTACAATGCTGACGCGCACGGGTTAAACGAGGCTATCCTAAATCAACCTATCCCCAAGCCTCACCGCTGATGGCGTTCAGTAACTATGTATCGATTACCGCAAGAGCCACCTCAAAATGCCCTTAATCTCCTCTACTTTCCACTACAACTCCGATCTCATCGGCGGCTCGCTGATGGTGCGCGAGAGCCGCATCGTGGCGGAGCTGCTGCTGGCTGGCTTCGACGATACGGTCTGGAAGGCGGCCATCTATGAGGAGAACCGCCTCCAGAAGGCGCGGCCTGCGACGGCCAAGCGCATGGCCCAAGCGATCCGTAAGCGCCTTGAGCGGCTTCCTCCGCAGTTCTGGCAGGTGTTGTGTGAGGGGGATGACCAGCTGGCCACCCAGGTGGCGTTCTGTGCAGCGCTGGCCCGCAACCTGCTACTGGTGGAGTTCCTGGAGACGGTAGTGGTCGATGCCTTCGTAACCCGTGCTGAAACGTTGGAGCCCTACCAATGGGATGACTTCCTTGCCGACCGTGCTCATCGTGACCCGTCTATTGCGGACTGGTCGCCTTCCTCATGCAAAAAGATGGGGCAGGTAGCCTTTCGCATGCTCTCCGAAGTAGGCTTGATGGAGAGTGCGCGTAGCCGTCGGCTGCGACCGCTCATGCTGCGGCCCGAGGTGGTGGACCTGCTGGAGCGCCATCGCCTGATTCGGCTGCTGGACTGCCTGAGTGCCCTGGGCCCGCGGTGATCCGCAACGGGCACGGGGTGGCGGTAGCGTGCCTGAGCGTCCGGCATCGCCAGCAATGGCCGCAGCACGTAGAATCACAGGCATCATAAAAAGGATGTCAGACGCAGGGATGAGAGCCGTATGTCACCACCTTCGCAGGGGCCGGCCCACCGAGAAGATCCTCAGATGAAGGATCGCCTCAACCAGATCGCCGAGAAGATCACCAGCGAGGCCTTCCTCTCCGGCCAGGGCCTGGGCAACGAGATCGGCTTCTGGATCTTCGACTATTCCCCCGAGCACGAACTGCAGGTTCGCGAGTACCTCACCTTCCTGGAAGGGGTGCTGGCCCGTCAGCACAGTGACCTGACGGTCGACCACGTCAACCTGCTGCGTGTGCTGCGCGACTACCTCCAGGAGCGTGGCTTTCTGGACAAGGCCATCGCCATGCAGCAGACCAAGGGCGATGCGGCGCTGCTCAAGGCGCTGCGTGGTCCGCTGCACATGGACAAGTTCGCGCCCTTCCTGATCCGACACGCCCTGTCGGACGACCCCGATATCATTCTGCTGTCAGGCGTGGGTAGCGTCTGGCCGGTGATGCGTGCCCACAGTTTACTCAATGCGCTGCACGGCAGGCTCGGCCACAAGCCGCTGGTGCTCTTCTATCCCGGCAGCTACGACGGCCAGAGCCTGACCTTGTTCAACCAGATCGCCAGCAATCACTACTACCGCGCCTTCTCGCTGGTGCCCCGATGATTGGCCGGCGGCCTTGCTGCCCTGGCGCCCGCTTTGTTGATCGCCTTGCCCCGCCACGGGAGCGAGGCGTTGCCCGTTAAGGAATCGATCGGACATGCGTATCCAGGAACTCTTCCAGAAACCCCTGCATCGCCCCATCAACGGGGTAGTGAAGGCCGACCAAAAGGACCGCGAGACTGTCTACCAGGAGCTCGACGAGTACATAGTGACCAAAGAGCTGGAAAAGCACTTCCGTGCCTTCTTCGAGTCCTACGCCACGCCGCTCAGAGATCCCTCCATCGCCAACCGAGTTGGAGTCTGGATCTCGGGGTTCTTCGGCTCCGGTAAGTCGCACTTCCTCAAAGCGCTATCGTACCTGTTGGCCAACATCGAGGCCGAGGATGAGGCCGGCAACCGGCGCCGCGCCGCCGACTTCTTTGACGAGCAGAAGCTCCACGACCCGATGATCCGCGCCGACGTTGCCAAGGCGGTACACGAGCCGGCGGATGTGATCCTCTTCAACATTGCAAGCAAGGCTAGCGAAAACGACGCGGGCAATCCGATCCTCCACGTCTTCCTGCGCGTGTTCAACGAGTACCAGGGCTTCAGCGGCGACCACCCGCATATCGCCCATATGGAGCGCCACCTGGCTCAGCGTGGTGTCTATAATCGTTTCCGTGAGGCCTTCCAGACGGCCAGTGGCCTAGCCTGGGAGAAGGAGCGCGACGGCTACCAGTTCTATCAAGACGACATTGAGCAGGCGATCAGCCAAGCTCTGGATCTCTCCCCGGATGCGGCCCACAAGTGGTTTGAGGAGGCCGAGGAGACCTTCAGCGTCTCGGTGGAGAAATTCTGCCGCTGGGTGAGGGAATTCCTCGACGCGAAATCTCTCACTCAGCGTATCGTGTTCATGGTCGATGAGGTCGGAGGATTCATAGGCAGCGATACTCGGCTAATGCTTACCCTGCAGACGCTGACCGAGAACCTCGGCACCATCTGCGGCGGCCGCGCCTGGATCGTGGTCACCTCCCAGGCCGATATGGACGCCGTACTCGGCGAGATGACCGCCGCCAAGGCTAATGACTTCTCCAAGATCGCCGGGCGCTTCAAGACCCGCCTGTCGCTCTCCAGCTCCAACTCCGACGAGGTGATCCGCAAGCGCCTGCTGGCCAAGACCCCCGAGGCCAGCGGCGAGCTGGCTCAGGTATTCGAGGCCAAGGGCTCGATCCTGCGCAACCAGCTTACCTTCGACCGCTCCGGCCCCACGCTCAGGAACGTCGACGGTGCGGAGAGCTTCGTCGTCAACTACCCCTTCGTGCCGTACCACTTCCAGCTGGTCCAGAAGGTCTTCGAGGAGATCCGCAAGGTCGGCGCCACCGGGGCACACCTGGCCTATGGGGAGCGCTCTATGCTCGACGCCTTCCAGATGGCCGCCAAGGCGGTGGGGGACCAGGAAGTCGGCGCTCTGGTGCCGATGCACAGCTTCTACCGCGCCGTGGAGGGCTTTCTCGATACCGCGGTCAAGCGCACCATCGACCAGGCCAGCGAGAACGCCGCGCTGGACGCCTTCGACGTGGAGATCCTGCGCACCCTGTTCATGATCCGCTACGTGGATCTGGTCAAGGGCACCCTCGACAACCTGGTGACGCTCTCCATCACCCGCATCGACGACGACCGCCTGGCGATACGTGAGCGCCTGGAGGGCACCCTGGCGCGCCTGGAGAAGGAGAGCCTGGTCACCCGCAACGGCGAGGAGTACCTGTTCCTCACCAACGAGGAGCGCGACATCACGCGCAAGATCAAGGCCACCGAGATTACCAGCAGCGACGAGAACAAGCTGCTGGCCGAGATGATCTACAAGGACCGCCTGCGCGACCGCAACAAGTACCGCTACCCGCTCAACAAGACCGACTACACCATCGGCCGCTACCTGGATGGCCACACCATCGACGGCCGATTCCAGAGCCAGCTGCGCGTCGAGGTGGTCTCGCCGCTGGATATCGATTACACCCAGAGCTACGCCGACCAGAACGGCGAGGCGGGTTGCATTCACCGCAGCAACGAGAACCAGGGCCAGGTGCTGATCCGTCTCGGCGACAACAAGGCGTTCTTCGACGACCTGCGCACCTACCTGAAGACCGAGAAGTACATCCGCCTGAACGCCGCCTCCGGCGACAGCAGCGTGGAACGCATCCTGGCCGACCGCGGCCGCGAGAATCAGGAGCGCCGCAAGCACCTGCTGGTGCGACTGGAGGATATGCTGCTGGATGCCGACGTCTACGCCCTGGGCCAGAAACTCGACATCAACCGCAGCCAGCTCAGCGCCCGCCTCGACGACGCCTGCCAGTACCTGCTGGAGAACACCTACAGCAAGCTCGGCTACCTACAGGTGCTCACCCCCGACCCCATGCGCGAACTGCTCGCCGTGATGACCGCCGACGACATCGGTCAGCAGGCCATCGAGCTCGACGGTGAGGAGGGCAACCCCCAGGCGGTGCGCGAGGTGGAGCAGTACATCGGCCTGCACGGCGGCGAGCCGGTGCCACTCACCCCGCTGCTGGAGCGCTTCAGCATCCGCCCCTTCGGCTGGTCGGTGGAGGAGACCCTGCTGATCCTCGGACGGTTGTATGCCGTGGGGCGGCTCACCTTCCACACCGCCGGCCCGGCGCTGCCCGGCAAGGAAGCCTTCGAGCTGCTCAACAACAGCCGTCGTCGCGGCGAGGTGCGGATTCAGAAAAAGCGCCAGACCGACGACGCCGTGCTGCGCCAGGTGCGCAATCTCACCAAGGACCTGTTCACCAAGCTCGGCCCCTCCAGCGAGACGGAGCTCTACGCCTTCTATGTCGAGCAGTTCAGCGAGTGGCGCAAACACCTGGAGGCCTACCGTAGCAAAACCGAGGTAGGCCGCTTCCCCGGCCGCGCCGCCATCGACAGCACCCTCAAGGAGGTCGAGCTCCTGCTGCGCATTGATGATAGCTTTGACTTCTTCAAGGCGGTGGCCGAGCAACAGAAGGACCTGCGCGATCTCGAAGAGGAGTATCGCGACCTCTACGAGTTCTTCACCAAGCAGCTCACCACCTGGAAGCAGCTGGACCAGGCGCTGACCCGCTTCCAGCCCAACCGCCCGGCGCTGGAGAAGGAGCCCGAGGCGAAGGCAGCCCTGGCCGAGCTCGACCGCATCTACGCCTCCGAGGCGCCCTACGGCATGCTGCAGAAGGTCGCCGGGCTGATCCACACGGTGGACGAGGTCAACCGCCGGCTACTGGAGCAGAAGCGCGAGCACGCCATCGGCCTGATCGACAAGCGCATCGCCCGGGTCAGCGCCGAGATCGTCAAGAGCGGCATCGGCACCCCGGAGCTCAGCAACCGCCTGCTACGCCCGCTGCAGCTGCTCAAGCAGGAGATCGAAGGAGCCACCAGCATCGCCCAGATCTACCTGCTGCAAGGGGATACTGCCAACGAGCGCGAACAGGACAGCCTTGACCAGCTCCATCGCGAGCAGAAAGCCGAAGCAGACCGGCAGCGCACCGCCCGTGAGGCAGCGAACAACGCTGGCAGCCGCGACATCCACGCCAAGTCCACCGGCGACACCGACGCAGCCAAAGGAGGCTCGTCCGCGACCGGCAGTCCCAATGCCGCCACCTCACCCAGCGAAGTGCGCGAGCGCGGCCCGGTGGCCGCACCCAAGCCTGTGGTCGACGTCAGCGTCAGCCAGGTGCTCAGCCGCACCCATGAAGGGGTCTACCTGGAGAGCCAGCAGGAAGTCGATGCCTTCCTTGATGCCCTCAAGCGCGAGCTGGAAGGCGCTATTCAGGACAACAAGCGCATTCGCTTGCGCTGAGACAGGTGACCTCAAGGAGGAAAAAAGGTCATGGATAAACAACACGCCGAACAGCTTCTCAAGACCGCGCTTGGCGATGGATCCGCCTCATTTCGACTGGGCCAGTGGGAAGCGATAGACGCCCTGGTAAATCAGCGCCGCAAGCTGCTGGTGGTGCAGCGCACCGGCTGGGGCAAAAGCTCGGTCTATTTCATCAGCACGCGTATCCTGCGTGACCGTGGCTTCGGAGTCACCATCATCATCTCGCCTCTGCTGGCCTTGATGCGCAACCAGATCGAGTCGGCACGGCGGCTTGGTATTCGCGCCGCTACCATAAACTCGACGAACCATCATGAAGAAGAGGCCGTAAAGAAGGCGCTATTCGCCGGTCAGGTTGACTGTCTGCTGATATCTCCGGAGCGCCTGGCCAACGATAATTTCGTGCAGACCGTGCTCATGCCCATCGCCGATCATATCGGGTTACTGGTGGTTGATGAGGCGCACTGCATCTCTGATTGGGGGCATGATTTCCGTCCTGATTACCGACGCATCGTGGGAATACTTCGGCAGCTCCCGCCCGGTGTACCGGTGTTGGGAACGACGGCTACCGCCAACGACCGGGTCATCGATGATATCCGTACCCAGTTGGGGGATATACTAATCCAGCGTGGCCCGCTGGGTCGTGAGAGCCTGGCGCTGCAGGCTATGATGCTACCGGATCAGGCCTCTCGTCTGGCCTGGTTGACTCAGGTGATCCCAACGCTGCCGGGCACCGGCATCGTCTACACTCTGACCACCCGTGATGCCGAGCAGGTAGCCGACTGGCTGCAGCGCAATGGCATCGATGCCAGCGCCTACCATTCCGACGTCAGTCCTCCCGAGTGGCTGCAGGCGCAGGGCCTGACCGACAAGAATCGCTATCGCGAGTACCTGGAAGATCGTCTGCTCCGTAATGAGCTCAAGGTGCTGGTGGCCACCGGGGCGCTGGGAATGGGCTATGACAAGCCCGACCTGAGCTTTGTTTTCCACTATCAGGCCCCAGGCTCCATCGTTGCCTACTACCAGCAGGTAGGCCGCGCCGGACGAGCCATCGACTCCGCCCTTGGCGTGCTGATTGCCGGCCATGAGGATGACGATATTCACGACTACTTTCGACGCTCGGCGTTTCCCTCGGATCATGAGATCAACACGGTTCTCGATACCCTGGCACGTTTTGATGGCTTGTCGGTTACTGCGATTGAACAGAATGCCAACTTGCGGCGCAGCCAAATCGACAAGACCTTGAAGATTCTCAGTGTGGAATCGCCTGCTCCGGTGGTGAAGGATGGGAGCCTGTGGCGGCGCACCCCGGTAGCCTACCGGCCGGATCATGAACGCATTCACCACCTGACGACGATCCGTCAGCGGGAGTGGCAGCAGGTCAACGACTACATCAACACCACGGGCTGCCTGATGAACTTCCTGCGTCTTTCCCTGGACGACCCGCAGAGCGAGCCCTGTGGTCGGTGTGCCAACTGCTTTGGACAATCGCTGGTGACTTCCCATGTTGATGCGCAGTTGACCCATCAGGCGGCCACCTATCAGCGCCATGCCGAGATGCCCATCAAGCCAAGAAAGCAGGTGGCTGCTCACGCCTTTCAGCAATATGGCTTTCGGGGCAACCTCCCACCTGGTTTGCAGGCACACGAGGGTCGGGTGCTATCGCGCTGGAACGATGGTGGCTGGGGGCGACTGGTCAAGCAGGGTAAGCAACAGGGCCGCTTCAGCGATGAACTGGTGGAAGCTATGGCCGAGATGATTGAGCAGCGATGGCAGCCTCAGCCCCGCCCCGGCTGGATCTGTGCCGTACCCTCTCTCAACCACCCGCACTTGGTTCCGGAGTTCGCCTGGCGACTGGCGAACCGGCTGGAGCTGCCTTACATCGAAGCAGTCCGCAAGATCAGGCACAATGAGCCCCAGAAGGCCCAGCAGAATCGCTTCCACCAGTGTCGTAACCTGGACGGTGTATTCGAGGTTGCCAATGGGCTACCGGGGGAGGCGGTACTGCTGGTCGATGATATCGTGGACTCAGGCTGGACGATGACCGTGCTTGCTGCGCTCCTGCAACGTGCTGGCACGGGGTCTGTCTACCCTATAGCCCTGGCATCCAGCTCGGTGAATGATTGATGACCCTTTCGACTGCCGCACAGGCAACCCTCCTGCTCACCAGCTACTTCAGCAAGCCTGCCAAGGGGGCGGCCAAACCCTTGACGCCCACCGAGTGGGGACATTTTGCCCAATGGCTGCATGAAACAAATCACACACCTGGGGACCTGCTGAGCCATACCGCGCCTTGGGTGCTGGGCAAGTGGAGTGATGAGAAGATTCCCCGTGAGCGGCTGGAGGCTCTGCTGCAGCGTGGCAGCAGCATGGCGCTGGCTCTGGAGAAGTGGCAGCGCTCGGGCTTGTGGATCATCACCCGCTCAGATCCGGAATACCCCAGGCGCCTGAAAAAGCGCCTGAAACATGCCGCTCCGCCCGTACTGTACGGCTGTGGTAACGCTGAGTTGCTCAATGCCGGTGGTCTTGCCGTGGTGGGCTCGCGCAAGGCAGGGAATGAGGATCTCACATATGCTCGCATGCTCGGCGCCAAGGCCAATCAGGCAGCCGTCGGCATCGTATCTGGCGGGGCGCGCGGTATCGACGAGGCCGCCATGCAGGGAGCCATCCAGGAAGGTGGCCCCGTCATTGGAATCCTCAGTGAAGGCCTACTCAAGGCGGCGACGTCCAGCCAGTGGCGCCAGGGCCTGATGAGTGGCGGTTTGGTGCTGGTTTCACCCTATTACCCGGAAGCGAGTTTCAATACCGGCAACGCCATGGGGCGCAACAAATACATCTACTGCCTGGCAGATGCCGCCGTGGTGGTGCACTCCGGCAGCAGTGGTGGTACCAAGGCGGGCGCCGAAGAGAATCTTAGGAAGGGCTGGGTACCGCTCTGGGTGAAGCCAACTCAAGATCCGGAAGCCGGCAACCAGGCGCTGGTAGACGCAGGCGGCACCTGGTGCGAACAGGAAATCGAGCAGCTGGATATCGGCTCCCTCTTCGCCCCCACCGAGACGCCTCTTCCACAGAAAACGCCTTGTCAGCCCGAACCTACACCGGCCACCGAGGTCGATGCTGGAGCCGAGCCCAGCGAAAGCGTGACAGGCAAGCCATTGGACGTCGACGTTCATGGCGAGGTCGGCGACGCGGTGGCAACTGACTCACAGCAAGAACCCGAGACCGAGGAGCCAGAAACTAACCCCTCTCCAAGGGAAACCGATGCTGGATGCCTCGAAGAGAGCACCGTGGAGCCGACTGAGTTACCTCAGCCGGATCTGTTCGGTAGTGACGAAAGCACAGAGGAAAGCGCTCAGCCAGCTGCGCCTGAGCCGGCGATGACCGATGCGGTAGAACATAAAGAGCCGCCGGTTGGCCCCGTCAACCAGAGCGGCGAGCACTCGAGCCAGATCAATTTCTACCGGCTGTTCCTGAGTGAGCTGCAACGGCTGGCTCAGAACCCCAGAACCGCTGACGACATCACCACCGAGACAGGCTTACACAAGACCCAGGTGAATGCTTGGTTGAAACAAGCAGTAGAGGAAGGCCGGTTGAAAAAGCTGACCCGGCCGGTCCGGTACCAGGCGATTCCAGAGGAGTTAGAGGATCCAGGCACCGTCGATGACGATGTGGAGCGCCTGGTGCGTCGCCTCCGTGCTCCGCATAACTTTGAGACATCATCGTAAGAGCTGCACAACGAAAGGCCTCTATGTAATTCGCCGAGCTCAATACGCCGACCGGTTTCTCCTAGTCCAACCCCGCTTGACAACATCATCTTTTGGCCATGAAGCCTGTCCCGTGTCCCAGGACACGGGACAGCCAAGAACATCTCGCCAGCCCTCGGCAACCCGCACGATCAGGAATTCAGCATGATTACAGGGAACATCAAGAAGTACGCTCCCAAGGCGCGTACCCGTTTCATCGAGACCATGACCCGCCAGGCCTCCCGCTACGGCATCACCAAGGGCCACGTGGCGCCCGCCGAGGTGCGTGGCGACGTGATGCTGATCAGCGCCCCGGATGGCCAGACGCACAGCTTCCCCAAGGCCCTGCGCGACCCCCGCGAGGCGCTGGCCAAGTGGGTGACCCAGCTGGGATTCGAGCAGGCCATGGAGCAGGCCGCCTACAGCTGGTTCAACCGCCTGTGCGCGATCCGCTTCATGGAGCTCAAGGGCTACCTCGATCATGGCCGGCGGGTGCTGTCCCACCCGGATCACGAGGGCGGCTTCCAGATCCTCGATGACTGCCTGGAGATCGATCTTCCTGGTTTGGATACCACCCGGGTGCGCGAGCTCAAGCTCGACGGAACCCAGGACGAGGCCCTCTACCGCGAGCTGCTGCTGGCCCAGTGCCACGCCCTGCATGAGGCCATGCCGTTCCTGTTCGAGCCGTTGGACGACGCCAGTGAGCTGCTGCTTCCCTACAACCTGACCAAGACCGACTCGCTGATCCGCGAGCTGGTCGAGGCGATTCCCGAGGAGGACTGGCAGGACGTCGAGGTGATCGGCTGGCTCTACCAGTTCTACATCGCCGAGAAGAAGGACCAGGTGATCGGCAAGGTGGTGAAGAGCGAGGACATCCCCGCCGCCACCCAGCTGTTCACCCCCAACTGGATCGTCCAGTACCTGGTCCAGAACTCCGTCGGCCGCCAGTGGCTGCAGACCTACCCGGACTCGCCCCTCAAGGGGCAGATGCCTTACTACATCGAGCCCGCCGAGCAGGAGCCCGAGGTGCAGGCCCAGCTGGACGCCATCACCCCGACGAGCATCGACCCCGAGACGGTCAAGGTGCTCGATCCCGCCTGCGGCTCCGGCCATATCCTGGTCGAGGCCTACAACGTGCTGAAGGCCATCTACGAGGAGCGCGGCTATCGATCTCGGGACATCCCCAAGCTGATCCTGGAGAACAACCTGTTCGGCCTGGATATCGATGACCGCGCCGCCCAGCTCGCCGGCTTCGCGCTGCTGATGAAGGCACGGGAAGACGACCGCCGGATCTTCAGCCGTGGCATCCGCCTGAACGTGATGGCCCTGCAGAGCACCCAGCACCTGGATGCCAGCACCCTATGGCGCGACCTCAACCTCACCGGCGACTGGCACCAAGGCCAGTCCCAGAGCCTGTTCGAGAGTGAGCAGAAGGAACTCTCCAGTAACGACAACACCTACAAGGCCATCGTCGACCTGATCGAGCGTTTCCAGGACGCCAAGACCTTTGGCTCGCTGATCGAAGTGCCCAATAGCTTTGAAGCGCCGCTCAAGACCCTGCGGGACGAGCTGAATAAGCTCAGCGACAGCGGCGACATCATGCAGAAGATTGCTGCCAAGCAATTGATGCCCATCGTGGAGCAGGCGTGGGTAATGTCACAAAAATACGATGCTGTCGTTGCAAATCCGCCCTATTTAGCTAAAAAAGCAATGGTGGGAAAAGTTAAAAACTATGTAGAGAGTGAATATCCTGAAGGGAAAAATGACCTTTACGCGGCCTTCGCCGTTAGATTTGATGGGCTTTTAAAAATTAACGCGTACTGTGGCTTAATGACGCCATATACATGGATGTTCCTTTCTTCATACGAAGATTTTCGTCACTTGTTGATTGACAAAATCAAGGTTCGAACATTAGTTCAGCCCGAATACCATGCAATATCAGAAAGTGCCGCGGTTCCCATTTGTTTTTTTGCGGCACAAAAATCACAAATAAATTCAATTTCATCGTTTTTTGATTTAACTGAAGTGTGGGGGCTTGAAGAACAGTCAGACGAAATAAAGAAAATATTAAAAAAGATGGAAGGCAAGGGGAGGAGAATAGATTTGCCTCTTGAAAGATTTGCCTCAATTCCAAGCAGCCCGTTTGTGTTTACACTGAGTGAGTCTATATACAAATCTTATGATTCTGGACGAGTATTGAGAAGCTACGCTTATCCTAGACAGGGAATAAAAACAGGAGAGAATGAGAGGTTTTTACGACTCTGGCACGAAGTTGATGTGACAAAGATAGGCTTTGGCAAGGAGGGTGAATCAAGCCCCGATGGAAAATGGTTCTTCTGCTCTAAAGGAGGGAGGTATAGAAAGTGGTACGGAAATATAGAACACCTGATTGACTGGGAGCATGGAGGTGAAAGAATAAAAAAATTTAAAGACAGTGACGGAAGGCTTAGATCTCGTCCACAAAATGTGGATTGGTTTTTTAAACCTGGAGGCACATGGTCCACAATAACAAGCGCCAACCTTTCAATGCGATATTTTCCCGAGGGATATGCATTCGAAAGCAAAGGGTCTGTTTGTTTTCCAAGTGACAGCTGGCCAGTTTTCTCATTAATCTCATTCATAAATAGCGCAGTGGTGATCGATATTCTTAGAAAGACATCACCAACCATAGACTATTCAGAAGGTGCCCTGTCTTCCCTCCCTGTATGTGACTTTGATTTAAGTAAGTCAAACGAAATTGGTCGCGAATGCGTCGAGATAGCTAAAAAAGATTGGGATCGACTTGAGCGATCACAACATTTTCTAGCTTCTCCGCTAACTCTAATTAAAAATACTTGTAATGCGAGGGAGATATATAGAAGAATTAGGGCTCAAGACAAAACGCTAGTGGACAAGCTTGCCAACCTAGAAAAAGAAAACAACAAGTTGTTTGATGATGCTTATGAGATGGATCATTTGCAAAGTGAAGATATTCCAGTAAATGAAATTACTCTAACGGCTAATCCATATTATAGATATGATGAGGAAGAAGATCGGAATTTAGAAGATTTAGAGGGAAGATTCCAGTCTGATACTGTTTCGGAGTTTGTCAGCTATGCTTTAGGATGTATGTTCGGAAGATACTCTCTGGATCGTGAGGGATTGGTTTATGCTCATGCTGGTAATATAGGGTTTGATGATCTCATCGCCGATGGGGTTTATACAGTTTTTCCTGTTGACTGTAACGGCATTATCCCTCTGACCGATAGGGAGTGGTTTCTGGACGATGCCACCAACCGCTTCCGTGACTTCATTCGCACCGTCTGGGGCGATGAAAACCTGCAGGAAAATCTTGACTTCGTGGCCGAAAGCCTCTGCCTACATGCCATCAAGCCAAAGAAGGGCGAAGCGGCACTGGATACCATCCGCCGCTACTTGAGCACCCAGTTCTACAAGGACCACCTGCGCACTTACAAGAAACGCCCCATCTACTGGCTGTTCAGCTCCGGCAAGCAGAAAGCCTTCGAGTGCCTGGTCTACCTGCACCGCTACAACGAAAGCACCCTGGCGGAGATGCGCACCGACTATGTGATCCCGTTGACCACCAAGCTTGCCAGCTACGCCGAGAAGTTGGAGCAGGACAAAGACGCCAGCACCTCCGCCGCCGAAGCTAAGCGTATCGAGAAGGAGCTGAGCAAGCTCTACAAGCAGCAGGCCGAGCTCAATGCTTTCGATGAGAAACTACGCCACCACGCTGACCAGCGCATCTCACTGGATCTCGATGATGGGGTGAAGGCGAACTATGGGAAGTTTGGGGATTTGTTGGCGGAAATGAAGGCCGTCACCGGGGAGAAGCCAGCATGATTAACCAGATTCGTATCGACAACTTTAAGTCGTTGGTTGATTTTGAACTGCGGCTGACATCTTTTACCTGCCTAGTTGGACTTAATGGCGCGGGAAAGTCGACTTTACTCCAAGCGATGGACTTTATTTCACAGCAGATGCGCGGTGAGCTAGATGAGTGGCTGGCACTTAGGCAGTGGGATAAAAGAGATATTGGTTCGCGTCTTACCCCAAAGCAAAACATTGACTTTTATGTGCAAGTTGAGATTCATGATCATGGGCTGGTGGAATGGTCTGCCAGCTTTAATCGCCACTCTCTTCGCTGCACGTCAGAAGAAGTTTTTCACGACGGAGTACGCCTTTTAAAGGTGGAAGATGCGGAATGCTGGCTGGTAAATGGAAGCGATGCCGGACTGAGAACTAGAAAAATGGATATCGTGTTCGAGTACCAGGGTTCGATACTTTCTCAGTTGAAGCCCAAGCAGCTTGGTGACGTTCTTCAGGCACTCAGAGAGCAGGTTGTAAATATCCGCTCCCTAGACCTGCTATCCCCTGAATTCCTGCGTCAGAGAACCAGAGAGTCCGCAGGCCATCTGGGCCTCGGAGGGCAAAAGTTATCCGCATACCTGCATGAGCAAGGCAGTGAGGCCAGGCAGCACCTGCTGAACCAGCTTAAGCATGTCTACCCGCAGCTTGCCAGTATCGAGACCCGCTCGTTGCGTTCGGGATGGAAGCACCTTGATATCTCCGAACAGTTTGCCGGGAAATTTCTGAAAACGCCGGCGCGTCATACCAACGACGGTTTGCTGCGCCTGATGGCGGTGCTTTCCCAGCTGTCATCCGATGAGCATTTTCTGCTATTCGACGAGATTGAAAATGGCATCAACCCCGAGCTTGTCGAATTTCTTGTTGATGCGCTGGTGGAAAGCGAACACCAAGTGATGGTGACAACACACAGCCCGGTAATTCTTAACTTTCTGGAAGATGACGTCGCCAAGAAGGGCGTTATCTATCTCTACAAGAACGCCTATGGAGCTACCCAAGCCATCCACCTTTTCTCGATTCCTTCTCTTGCTGAAAAGCTTAGCATCATGGGACCAGGAGAGGCGTTTATCGATACACAACTTACCGAGTTGGAATCTGAGATCAAGACGCTGAGCCAGCAGGAGGGCATGGATGCTGCTGCTACTGAGCGGTGAAGGACCTAGTGATATTGGCGTGTGCTACCCAGCGGCGAATCAGTGCCAAGCGGGGACCTACCAGCCCGGGCCGATGGCATGGGTGGTGGATCAGTTGGTGGAACATTGCCAAGGCTATGAATTCTCGCATCTGGAAAACGGTATGGTTCATTTTGTCAGCAAGTCGTATCTGGTGGAGAACAAACCCAAAGCGGGAAAAAAGCCAAAGCGTCTGCGGGGCAAAAAAACACCGAAAGAAACAACATATTACTATGAAAACGCCAGGTCGCTTGCCAGAAAGGCGTTGTCGCTGGCGGCCGAGCTGGACGACCAGATCATTGCCGTATTGTTTCGGGATGGGGACGGTACCGCTTCGGCCGGGCGCGGAGAGTGGCAAGAAAAATACAACTCCATGCTGAAAGGCTTTGATGATGAGGGCTTCAAGAATGGCGTGGCGATGCTGCCTAAACCTAAATCTGAAGCATGGCTGCTGTGCGCTTTAAAACCGGAATCTCCCTATCAGCACTGCGCTGCCCTTGAGAAGGAGTCCGGCAATGATCGCAGCCAAAACCCTCTCAAGGATCAACTGGATGATGCGCTGGGTGGAAAACCTTCCACTGATCAGCTCAATGAGCTAGTTACGCAGCGCCATGTTCGAGTTGAAGAGATCGATATGCCTTCACTGAAAGTGTTCAAGAATAGGCTCAGGGAGGTTGTTGAAATGGTGAATGGATGGACAGCATAAATGCAAATCAACCAGTTACAACAGAGCCTTCACCAAGACTTTTCCACTGACCGTCACCGCTTGGTTTACTGGTACGATGCCGGACACTTTTCCGAAGCGCTGGATGAGCTGTCCCTTGACGGCGTGCAGGTTCTCAATATGGCCGGGATGTCCACTTCGGGGTAAAGCTGCTCTTGAAGCTAGATGATCATGATGTGGTTCAAAACCCTATTGGTGGATTTTTATTATTTGAGAATAGAAAAGAGGTTGGCTATGAAATGCGACAGGTGTGGAAAAAACACATTAATAAATTATGGAAACTCTTCAAAAAATTTGTGCGAAAAGTGTGCTGACTCATCTAGTGGTAGTCAGCAATGCATTCATGAGGATCAAAAAATACTTGAGGGCAGGGTTGATAGTAACTCTGATGTTAACAGAGGTGTTGCGTCAGAAAGCGATAGCCAAGCAACGCCTTGGATGGGTGTTGTGGGTGTTTTGTTATTAGTGGCGGGCGCCTATTTTTTATTCGTTGATCCCGGAGCGCCGTCGTCTTCCGGAATTGTTAACCTTCAAAAAATGTCCATAGGGCAAACCTTCTCTATTATTGGATCAATATTTGTCGGATTCCAGTGGAGACCAAGGTGATTTTAAGAAACACAATAACCACGGCGGCTACCAAGGAGGAGTGATGCAAGTCAGCCAACTCCAGCAAGGGCTTCAGTATGCCTTCTTCACTGACGGCCACCGCCTGGTCTTCTGGTACGACGCCCCCGGGCACTTTGCCGATGCACTGGATGAGCTCTCCCTGGATGGTGTGCAGATCCTCAATATGGCCGGTGAGTCCACCTTTGGTGTGAAGCTGCGCCTGGAGCTGGATGAGCCGGAAAGGCCGACGCTGCTCTACTTCCCCTACTCTGAGCCGGCGCCGGAGGATGACTGGCTGCTGGACATCAAACTCTACTCCGGGCGTTTCTACGCCGATCAGCTGTCGATGATCTTCAACGAGCTGGGCCTCACGCGACATGCGTTGCGTGATCATCTGGCGAAGCGCCAGGCGTTCCTAGGCAGCCGCAAACGGATCGAGGCGCTCAAGCGTCTGGTGACGCCGGAGATGGACGAGGACGGCCTGGATCTGGCCATGTGCGCCGCCGTGGTGGGCGCTTCCGCCGGTGATATCGCCACGCTTCTGTTCCATCTGGCTGAAGAGGCCGTGTCCGAGGAGACGGGGCTGGAGAGCAATTCCTCCTCGCTTGAGGAGATGGCCAAGTACGCCCTGGTGCCGAGCCTGGTGCGGGCCCTGCAGCTGGAGGTGGGCTATCCCGCCACCCAGGCGGAGCTCAGTGGGGAAGCCCCGCTGCAGTTCGGCCAACTCATGCTGCGGCTGCTGACCACCGGCTACTGCGAGAGCATCTCCGAGATCCCCGACTGGGCACAGAGCCATGCGATTGCCTCAGTGAATGCTCGGGCCACCTCGCGGGCGCTGCTGTCGCGCTGGAGGGACAGCTCGCGTTTCTATCCGGCGTTCGATGTGATCTCGGGCTGGGTCGCCGAGGCGCTGCGTATCGAAGACAAGATCCGCGACGTGTCGCTTGAGCGGCTGGCCAATGTGGCCACCTTCGAGGTGGCCGAGAAGCAGATCATCGTCGACCTGTGTCTGGCCATTCCCCAGGCCGACGTTCGTGACCTGGAGATGTTCCGCGGCATTATCGCCGAACGCCTGGACGGCTACTGGGCCTCGCGGCACAAGAACGACGAGCGGCGGGCCTTCTACCGCCAGCTCTACGCCGCGCTGAACGCCGCCATCGACCTGTTCGCCCTGCGGCAGCAGCACCTCAACGGCTTTCATTACGAGAGCGTCGAGGCGCTCTATCACGCGTACTGCACTGAGCTCTACCGCTTCGATACCGCCTACCGCCACTATGCGGTGGCCTCCGACAGCTCGAGCGTGGAGCTGCTCAAGAAACTCGATGAGGCAGTGGAGCGCTGCTATGACGAGTGGTTCCTGGGGCAGCTTACCCGCAACTGGAGCGAGCGCGTTGACGCCGAGGGGCGCCTGCACGACTGGAAGCTGCCGCGCATCCCCAACCAGCAGCACTTCTTCCGTGATGTGGTGCGCCCGCATCTGGATGCCCACCGCAACAAACGCCTGGTGGTGATCATCAGCGACGCCTTCCGCTATGAGGCGGCCGAGGAGCTGCGCGAGCGCATCAACGCCAAACGCTACAGTGCGGCCACCCTAGGCAGCCAGCTGGGCGTGGTACCCAGCTACACCACCCTGGGCATGGCTTCGCTGCTGCCGCACCGGGAGCTGAGCTACCAGCCCGGCAGCGACAGCGTGCTGGTGGATGGCAAGTCGAGCCAGGGCACCGAGAACCGCAGCCAGCGCCTGAGCGCCGCCGCGGGCGGCCAGGCCATGGCCGTCACCGCCGAGGAGGTAAAGGGCTGGTCCCGCGACCAGGGGCGCGAAGCGATCAAGGGCATGCAGCTGGTCTACGTCTACCATAACGTGGTGGACGCCCGGGGGGATGCCGCCAGTACCGAGGGCGAGACCTTCGCCGCGGTGGAGGACGCCATCGAGGAGCTCGATACGCTCACCCGCAAGATCCTCATGCACCTCAACACCAGCACCGTGCTGGTCACCGCCGATCACGGCTTCCTGTTCCAGCGCAGCAAGCTGGACGCCAGCGACCGCACCAGCCTGACCGAGAAGCCGGCCGGCGCCTTCAAGAGCAAGAAGCGCTACGTGCTGGGGACGAATCTTCCGGACAACCCCAGCGTGTGGCACGGCCATATCCACGAGACCGCCGGCACCACCTGCGACACCGAGTTCTGGATTCCCAAGGGCGCTCATCGCTTCCACTTCGTCGGCGGCGCGCGCTTCGTGCATGGCGGCATAATGCCCCAAGAGATTGCTGTACCGGTGCTCACCGTCAAGCAGCTGCGCGGGGAGAAGGTCGAGAAGCGCACCCGACGCAAGGTGGACGTGATCTCGCCCAAGGCCTCTCTGAAGATGGTCAACAACATCCAGCGCTTCGACCTGCTGCAGACCGAGGCGGTCAGCGAGCAGCTCAAGCCCATCACCCTGGCCGTAGCCATCTATGAGGGCACCGAGGCAGTCTCCAGCGAAGAGACGGTGACCTTCGACAGTACCAGCGACAACATGAACGAGCGCATGAAGTCCGTGCGACTGTCACTCTCCGGCACCGACTTCGACCGCAAGCGCGACTACTTCCTGGTGCTGCGCGACAAGGACCTGGGCACCGAGCTTGAACGCTACCGAGTGGTCATCGACCTGGCTTTCACCGATGATTTCTTCTAAGCCAAGGGCCTGGCTCAGCCAGGCGCTCACGATGGCACCCTGTCACCACCGTATTCTGGAGCCTCTGGCGTGACTTTCAGCATGGACAGTGAACCGCAGCCCGATATGCCTACTCAGCCCGCCGTGGAGCAGGAGAGCGATCTCGACACCCTGCTCAACACCCACTTCGCCGGCCGGGTGGTGCGCAAGGACCTGACTCAGCGGGTCAAGGAAGGCGCCAACGTGCCGGTCTACGTGCTGGAGTATCTGCTCGGCATGTATTGTGCCACCGACGATCAGGAGGTGATCGACGAGGGCCTGAAGAACGTCAAGACGATCCTCGCCGACAACTACGTGCGCCCCGACGAGGCGGAGAAGGTGAAATCCCTGGTCCGCGAACGCGGCAGCTTCAAGGTCATCGACCGGGTGACGGTGCGCCTCAACGAGCGGCAGGACTGCTACGAGGCGGCGTTCAGCAACTTGGGCATCAAGGATGCCGAGATCTCCGCCGGTATCGTCAAGGAACACGAGAAGCTGCTGGTGGGCGGGATCTGGGTGATCGCCACCCTGAGCTACTACCACGAGGAGGGCCAGCGCGGCTCACCATTCGGGGTCAGCCAGCTCAAGCCGATCCAGATGCCGCACATGAACATGGAGGAGTTGTTCGAGGGGCGGCGTGGCTTCACCACCGACCAATGGCGCGAGGTCCTGGTGCGCTCCATCGGCATGGAACCGGCGGAGCTGGACGCCGAGGTGCAGTGGCACCTGCTGGCCCGCATGATTCCATTCGTCGAGAACAACTACAACGTCTGCGAGCTGGGCCCCCGCGGCACCGGCAAGAGCCATATCTACAAAGAGTGCTCGCCCAACAGCATTCTGGTCTCCGGCGGCCAGACCACCGTGGCCAACCTGTTCTACAACATGAGCTCGCGGCGCATCGGCCTGGTCGGCATGTGGGACCTGGTGGCCTTCGACGAAGTGGCCGGCATCTCGTTCAAGGACAAGGACGGCGTGCAGATCATGAAGGACTACATGGCCTCCGGCTCCTTCGCCCGCGGGCGCGAGCAGATGGAGGCCTCCGCCTCAATGGTGTTCATCGGCAACATCAACCAAAGTGTGGAGTCGCTGGTGAAGACCTGCCACCTGCTGACCCCATTCCCCGACGCCATGATCGACGCCGCCTTCTTCGACCGCTTCCACGCCTACATCCCGGGCTGGGAGATCCCCAAGATGCGGCCGTCGTTCTTCACCCAGCGCTACGGCTTCATCGTCGACTACCTGGCCGAGTTCTTCCGCGAGATGCGCAAGCGCAGTTTCGCCGACGCCATCGACCAGCATTTCCGCCTGGGTGACAACCTCAACCAGCGCGATGTGATCGCCGTGCGCAAGACTGTCTCCGGCCTGCTCAAGCTCCTCTACCCGCACGGCGAGTACCAGAAGGAAGACGTGCGCCAGTGCCTGGAGTACGCCCTGCAGGTGCGTCGCCGGGTGAAGGAGCAGCTCAAAAAGATCGGCGGCATGGAGTTCTACGACGTCCACTTCAGCTACATCGATAAGGAGACGCTGGAGGAGCACTTCGTCGCGGTGAAGGAGCAAGGGGGCGGCGGGCTGATCCCCGAGGGCCTCGGCAAGCCCGGCGTGGTGCACACCATCGGTCTCAGCGACAAGGGCATGCCGGGGGTCTACCGCATCGAGCTCCAGGTCACCGCCGGCAGCGGCAAGCTGGCAATGTCGGGACTGTGGAACTCCACCTCCGCCAAGGAGCAGGTCAAAATGGCCTTCGACTACTTCAAGGCCAACGCCAGCCGCATCAGCGGCTCAAGCAAGGTCCTGGAACACGACTTCCACCTGCACGTGGTCGATCTGCAGAACACCGGCGTGCTGCGAGATCTCGCCCTGGCCAGCCTGGTGGCCTTCGCGTCCGGGCTGCTGGGCCGGCCCACCCAGAGCCAGATGGTGGTGTTGGGCGACATGAGCCTGGGCGGCAGCCTCAAGCCCGTGGAGAGTCTGGCCGAGTGCCTGCAGGTGGCCTTCGACGCCGGCGGCAAGCGCGTCACCCTGCCCATGGCCAGCGCCGCGGATATCCCCACCATCCCCGCCGAGCTGTTCACCAAGTTCCAGACCAGCTTCTATGCCGAGCCGGTGGATGCCGTGGTGAAGGGGTTGGGGGTGGAGTAATGCCCCTTACCCCGACAACGATTTTGGAATGAACCTCGTGAGTACCGAACCCGAACTGATTCAGAGTCCGCTCAGCCAGTCCATCACTCGCGATGGCCATACCCTGCGGGTCGATATCTACCGGCTTGAAGACGAAACCGACTGGCTGCTGGAAGTCGTCAACGAGGATGGTACTTCCAACGTCTGGGATGACCGCTTCGCCACCGACCAGGCTGACCTGGATGCGGTACAGGCCGCCATCGATGAGGAAGGCATAGGCGCCTTTCTGGACTGACACCGACTCCGTGCAGGGGAGCGCCTGCCACTCTGTAGGCTACTCTTATATCGAAAGCATGACTTCGGGTAGCCACTCCATGACACAGCCAACACTTCTCCCTACAGACCCTTTGGAGCGGATCTTCGCCTACCGGGCCATCGACCTCCGCGACCGCTTCCCCCAGCCCCTGGAGAGCTTCCGCGAGGCCCTGGAGTGTCTGCAAAGCGAACGCTCCTACATGGCCGCCATGAGCGGCGAGATCATCGCCTACCTGCGTGGCGGCTACTCCCTGATCATTCCTGACGAATTTTTCATACGCCGCAGTTCCGAGATCGACGCAGCCCTCGTGGCGCCTGAAGAAAACGACGCGGTGTGTGCAAAGGTTGAAGCCTGGCTGCGGACGACCCTCAATCTTCGTGGCATTAATACCACCGAGGCTGTTCCCTTGGTGGAGCGACCTTACTCACTCGATCAGTTGCTTGCACAGTGCGACCCCCAGGCTCCACACACTGAAGAGTTGAAAGCCTGGCAGGAAATGCCTGACGTCGGCCGTGAGGTGGTGGAGTACCTCAACGCGAATGACGTATGGGGGGCGGCAGAAAGGGTCTTTGGGGATAAGGAGAAGGCTCGGCGCTGGATGAAAGCACCATTGAAGCAGCTGAACGGCCGCTCTCCGATTGAAGTACTCAATGAAGATCCGCAACAGGTACATGATGTGCTGATCCGGATCGAGCATGGGGTTTATATGTGAGGGAATGTCTTCTGACGACCGAGGCTGTGTGAAAACGCACCGGCCGCTATACTTTGCCAAGGTTCGCTGAGGAAATGGCGATGAAGCGATTCGTGGTAGGAGAAGCCCGAGATCAAAGCACGTTGTTCCCCGCGCTTTTGGACGACTTCATCGCAGACGATAACCCGGTCCGTGCTATTGAGGCGTTCGTGGAGGGCCTCGATCTCAGAGGGCTTGGTTTCAAGGGCGTCGATCCGCATGCGACAGGAAGGCCCGCCTATCATCCCGCTGTACTCCTGAAGCTCTATATCTACGGCTACCTCAATCGTATCCAGTCGAGTCGTCGCCTGGAGCGCGAGACGCAGCGTAATGTCGAGCTGATGTGGCTGACGGAGCGCCTGACACCGGATTTCAAGACGATCGCAGACTTCCGAAAGGATAACGGCGAGGCCATCCGCCGTGTCTGTCGAGAGTTCATCGTGCTTTGCCGGCGGCTGGACCTGTTCTCACAAGCCATCGTGGCCATCGATGGCAGCAAGTTCAAAGCCGTCAACAACCGCAACCGAAATTTCACTGCGACCAAGATGAAACGTCGCCTTGAGCAGATCGAAGAAAGTTTCAACCGGTACCTTGGTCAGCTTGATGCAGCCGACCGAGATGAGCCTGCTCTGGCCGAGGCCAAAACAGCGCACCTGAAGGAAAAAATCACGAAGCTCCGGGAAGAGACTGCACGATTACAAGCAGTTGAGGAGGAGAGGTTGAAGTCTCCCGATCAGCAAGTATCTTTGACGGATCCAGATGCCAGAGCGATGGCCACCAGTGGCAGAGGTACCGGAAATGTGGGTTACAACGTACAGACTGCGGTGGATAGCCAGCACCATTTGATTGTGGCCCATGAGGTGACCAACGTCGGGCATGACCGGGGGCAGCTCTCTAATATGGCCAAGCAAGCGCGGGAGGCCACTGGCATCAAGGAGCTGAAGGTCGTGGCTGACAGAGGCTACTTCAAGGGCGAGGAGATTCTGGCCTGTCACAAGGAAGGGATCACTACCTATCTCCCCAAGCCGCTGACATCGCCAAGCCAGGCAAAGGGCTTTTTCCCAAGAGACGCATTTCGGTATCTCCCTGAGAGCAATGAATATTCCTGCCCCGCTGGACAGCGGCTGACATGGCGGTATGAAACGTTAGATAAAGGGATGAAGCTGCATGCTTACTGGAGTTCGGCATGTGCAACCTGTGCCATGAAAGAAAAATGCACGACTGGCAAGCAACGACGGATCAAGCGCTGGGAGCATGAAGATGTGCTTGAAGCCGCACAGTCACGCCTCGATTGGAATCCAGAGATGATGCGCCTAAGGCGACAAACGGTGGAGCATCCCTTTGGCACGCTGAAGGCTTGGATGGGGGCGACACACTTCGCGACAAAGCGGCGCAGAAATGTGAGCACGGAAATGAGTCTTCATGTGTTGGCGTACAACCTGAAGCGTGTCATAAAGATCTTGGGAGTCAATGG
>NZ_JASCQN010000043.1:0-18651 GCF_030010475.1 Halomonas kalidii
AGGCCGTTGATCATCAGGTAGCTGATGACCCAGATCATGATGAAGTGGGAATCGAGCCCCGCGGCGGTGCCGGCACTGATATGGATGATGCCGGCGCTGAGGCCGAAGATGCCGGCGACGAGACCCGCGCTGACGTTATCGACGTTGAGGTCTCGAAGGAAGTCTCCGGGCGCGCGCCTGAGGCTGACGCCCTTCTCGATATGTTTCACGGTGAGCTCCAGGGGGTGTTGTCGTTGGTATTCTGTTGACGGCGTGGGCCGAGCCAGCGCGAAGATGGCTAGCCTTGATCGCCACCCGCCACCGGCAGCACGCTACCGGTGATGTAGCTGGCGTCGTCGGAGGCCAGGAAGAGGATCGGTGCGGCCATCTCGTCCAGGGTGCCGTAGCGGTGCATCAGGCAGCTCTCCCTGGTCTGGTCGATATGCGCCTGGAACCAGGCCTGCTCCTGCTCGTTGCGCGGCTCGGGCGTGCCGCGCGAGATACGCCGCGGCGGCGCCTCGGTACCACCGGGGGCGGTGGCCACGACCCGGATGCCGTGCTCGGCATATTCGAAGGCCAGGGAGGCCGTCATAGCATTGATCCCGCCCTTGGCCGCCGAGTAGGGAATCCGGTGGATACCGCGGGTCGCCGCCGAGGACACGTTGACGATGACGCCACTGCCCTGCGCCACCATGGCCGGCAGTGCGGCGCGGCAGCACCACAGGGTCGGCATCAGCGAGCGCGTGATCTCGGCGGCGATCTCGGTATCGCTGAACTCGGTGAACGGCTTGAAGTTGATGGCGCCGCCCACGTTGTTGATCAGGATGTCGAGCCGGCCGAAGCGTTCGACGGTGCGGGTCATCACGTCCACGGCACCTTCCCAGGTCTCCAGGTCGGCCTGCAGGGCGATGGCATCCACGCCCTGCTCGCAGAGCCCGGCCACCACCTCATGGATGAGGTCGGCACGATCCACCAGGGCCAGGCGGGCGCCTTCGGCGCCGGCCCGCTCGGCGACCCGTCGGCCGATACCCTGGGCCGCCCCGGTGACGACCATCACCCGGTCCTGAAAACGCACGCCCATGAAGCGGCTCATGCGGCCTCCCCCACCTGGTTCGGTGTGAACTTCTCGTAGTGAAAGCTCTGGGGCACGATCCCCTCGGCATCGAAGTGCTTGAGCACGGCGTCGACCATGGGCGGCGGCCCGCACAGGTAGACGTCGACGTCGCCGTCGTGCATCACCTCGGCGTCCATGTGGTGGGTCACGTAGCCCTTGTGCGGATGATCGCTGGCTTCGTCCACTACCACGGTGGCGTAGGTGAAGGTCGGCAGTCGCTCCTTGAGAGCCTCCAGGGCATCCACCTTGACCAGGTGATCGTCCTTGTTGACCCCGTAGATCAGGTGCACCGGCTGATCGCCGCTCTTCCCGTCTTCCCGTTTCTGGGCCAGCTGGGCGAGCATGGAGAGGAAGGGCGCGAGGCCCGTGCCGCCCGCCAGCATCAGCACCGGGCGGGTGACCTCGCGGATGTAGAAGCTGCCCAGCGGCCCGGTCAGGGTCAGGTGATCGCCCACCGCGGCGCGCTCGGACAGGTAGCCGCTCATCACCCCGCCCGGGATGTTGCGGATCAGGAAGGTGGCGCGCTTCTCGCCCGGCAGCGAGCTGAAGGAGTAGGAGCGATGTGCCCCGGCACCCGGCACGTCGATATGCACGTACTGGCCGGGCAGGAAGCTGAGCTCCGCACCGTCATCCAGATCCACCACCAGCTCGATGCTGTCCTCGGAGAGCCGCTCGACCGCGGCTATTGTGCCCTCGACCTTGCCCACCTCGGTCTTGCACAGGGTGGAGGCCACGGGGACCTGGATGACGCAATCCGCGGACGGCACCATCTGGCAGGTCAGCACCATGCCCTCGGCGGCCTCCTCGTCGGAGAGCGCGTCCTCGATGTACTCGTCACCCATGTCGAACTCGCCCTGTTCGCAGTGACCCTTGCAGGTGCCGCAGACGCCGTCGGAACAGTCCATCGGCAGGTTGACCTTCTGCCGGTAGGCGGCGTCGAGGACCGTTTCCCCGGCCTTGCAGCCGATGAAGCGGGTGACGCCGTCCTCGAAGTTCAGCGCGATGGTGTAGCTCATGGTCGTTCTCCTCCCGCACCGGGTCGGCGTGACCCGGTCGGATTGATGGATGTCGATGACCGCTTGTCGAGGCCGGCGACGGCCTTCGTGCCGGTGCGGCCGGACGGCGACTCAGGTGTCGTCGTCACGCACGGAAGAGGGATGCCGGCACAGCGGCTTGACGGAGATCTCCATATAGGGAAAAAGCGGCAGGTTCGAGACGAGCTCCTGCAGCTCGGCGTTGTCCTCGACGTCGAAGATGCTGACGTTCGAGTAGCTGCCGGCCACCCGCCACAGGTGGCGCCACTTGCCGGAGCGCTGCAGCTCCTGGGAATAGGCCTTCTCGGTGGCCTTGATCTCGGCGGCCTGCTCGGCCGGCATCTCGGGGGGCAGCTTGACGGTCATTTCCACCTGGAACAGCATCCGGTCTCTCCTTCTGGGTTGGCTCTGAGGTTCATGACTTACGCGAATAGTGGGCCAGCTTGTCCTCATCCAGCCGGACGCCGAGGCCGGGGCCGGTCGGCAGCTCGACGCCGAAGTCGTGGTAGCGCAGCGGCGTCTCGACGATGTCGTCCTCGAGCAGCAGTGGGCCGAACATCTCGGTGCCCCAGGCCAGCTCGGGCAGGGTCGCCCAGGCGTGCAACGAGGCAGCGGTGCCGATGGTGCCCTCCAGCAGGGTGCCGCCGTAGAGGCCGATCCCCGCGGCCTGGGCCACATGGGCCAGCTCCAGCACCCCATGCAGCCCCCCGGACTTGGCGATCTTCAGGGCGAAGGCGCCGCTGAAGCCGCCGGCCGCCAGGTCGAAGCCGTCGCGGGCGTCCTGCACCGCCTCGTCGGCCAGCATCGGCACCCGGAAGCGATGGGCCAGGCGGATCAGCCCGGCGTGCTCGCGGGCCGGGATGGCCTGTTCGATCAGCGCGATGCCGGCCTCCTGCAGCGCGGCGATACCGCGCACCGCGGTGGCCTCGTCCCAGGCCTGGTTGACGTCGACGCGCACGCTGGCCCGGTCGCCCAGGGCCTCCTTGATGGCCGCCACGTGGGCCACGTCCCGGTCCACCGGGTTGGCGCCGATCTTCAGCTTGAAGTCGCCGTGGCGACGCTGCTCCAGACGCAGCAGGGCCTCGTCGATGTCCCTGGCGGTGTCGCCGCTGGCCAGCGTCCACAGCACCGGCAGGTGGGCCTGGCGGGCGCCACCCAGCAATGCCGCCACCGACAGGCCCAGGCGCTTGCCCTGGGCGTCGAGCAGCGCGGTCTCCAGCGCCGACTTGGCGATCATGTTGCCGCGGGTGTGGCGCGCCAGCCGGGCGCGCAGGGCGTTGATGCTGTCGGCGGGCTGGCCGATCAGCAACGGTGCCAGGTAGCTGTCGATGTTGCGCTTGATGCTCTCGGGGCTCTCGGGGCCGTAGGCCAGGCCGCCGATGGTGGTGCCCTCGCCCAGGCCCTCGATGCCGTCGCTGTCGCGCAGCCGCACGATGACCAGGGTCTGGCAGGCCATGGTGGTCATGGAGAGCTTGTGGGGGCGGATGGTCGGCAGGTCGACCAGCAGCGTCTCGATGGACTCGATCAGGGGTGTCATGGTGGCTCCCAATCCGGGGAATCTAGTGGTTGGGTGGCAGTGTGATTGCAGCCGGAGGGCGGAACCAATATTGTTTGGGTGCCGAGCCATACCCAGGAGGTATCATGGAGCTACGCCACCTACGGTACTTCTGCGTGGTCGCCGAGGAGCTCAACCTCACCTGTGCCGCCGAGCGGCTGCATATGTCTCAGCCACCTTTATCTCGACAAATCAAACAGTTGGAAATGGAAGTCGGGGCTGAACTGTTCGAGCGTGGCCCCCGCGGGCTGCGCCTGACGCCCACCGGACTGTTCTTCCAACAGCATGCCCTGCAGATACTCGAGAAGGTGGATGCCACCGTGGAAGCCACGCGCCGCATGGCGCGCAGCCAGCGCGTGCTGTTCGGCATCGGCTTCGTGCCCTCGGTGTTCTACGGCCAGTTGCCGCTGCTGGTGCGTGGCTTACGACAAAAGGATAATGTCGAGCTGACCCTAGTGGAGCTGACCACCGTGCAGCAGGTCCAGGCGCTGAAGGCCGGGCGCATCGACATCGGCTTCGGCCGCCTGAGGATCGACGACCCGGACGTGGAGCAGGAGGTGCTGTTCGACGAACCGCTGATGGCCGCCCTGCCCGAGGGCCACCCCCTGGCAGGCACCACCCCCACCCTGGAGGAGCTGGCCCGCTACCCGCTGATCCTCTTCCCCGCCAAGCCGCGCCCCAGCCTGGCCGATACGGTCCTCGGCCTGTTCCGCCGTCATGGCCTCAAGGTGGAGGTGGTGCAGGAAGCCAACGAGCTGCAGACCGCGCTGGGCCTGGTGGCCTCGGAGATCGGCATCACCCTGGTGCCGGAACAGGTCAAGCGGGTGCGCCGGGATGGCATCGTCTTCGTCTATCTGGCCGACAAGAGCCTCACCTCCCCGGTGCTGTGCAGCCGCCGCCGCGGCGAGAAGCCCTCGCCGATCATGCAGGAGGCCAATGCGATCCTCGAGGTGCTGGTGGAGAACCGGCGCACCGGGCGCTATCCGTGACACGTCGGCTTGTGAGCCTCAGTCGAGGGGCTTCGCCACGGCCAGGCATGACGCCCGGCCGCCGTGCCGTGACAGCAGCGTGAACTCCTCCAGCGCCAGGCCGGCGGCGTCGAGCTGCGACTTGAACGCTTCTTCGTAGGTCACGCGGCCGAAGTCGATGCTGGTGAGCCGCTTCAGCATCGGCTTGAGGCGCTCCATGAAGCGTGAAGGCTGCTGCTGGATGGTCAGGGTGAAGTAGAGGCGTCCGCCCGAGGTCAGCATCCCAGCGCAGTGGCGCAGCGCCCGCTCGGGCTCCGGCAGCAGCATGAAGCTGGCGGAGAAGTAGACGGCATCGTAGGGCCCGCCCTGATGATCGTAGACGGACTCGAGACGCACCTCGGCACGCTCGGCCAATGATGAATCTCGTAGCCTGCGCCGGGCGCGCTCGACATAGTCGCCGTCGATATCGATGCCGGCCACCCGCAGGCGCTTTTGCAGCACCCGTTCGGCGTTGGCCAGCAGCGCACCGGCGGTACCGATGCCGACGTCGAGCAGTGCGGCATCCTCGGGCAGGCGTTCCACCACCTCGGCATACCAGCGCGCGGTGAGCCTGAGGATCAGGGTGTCGTAGAGCAGGCTTCGAATCATGGACGCATCTCAGCAGAACGGAAGCGTCGCACCGATGAACCCCGTGCTATCGGCTCACGATAAGTCGTAGCCCCAAACCTCCCAGGCAGCTGGCTGTCACCCGGTCGATGATGCTCTTGAAATGCAGATAACCATCGCGAAAACGTGGGATGGAGAAAGCATAGGCGATGAGGGAAAACCACACGAACTCATTCAGAAAAACGACCAGAAGAAGCGCGGCTATCAGGCCATTCGAAGGCTGTGGAGGCAACAGCGTGATCAGGATCGACCCCATGAAGACAACCACCTTCGGATTCGACAACTGTACCAGCAACCCTCTAAAGAATGATTTGCACGGTGAAACGGCTGGCTTGGCAACTGAGGCATCAAAGTGCATGGGTACGTTGGCATTTCGCCAGAGCTGAAACGCGAGATAAAAAAGATAGGCAGCACCGGCGACCTTCATGCCGGTATAGACCCAAGGGGCCATGGCGAACAGCAAATGAAGCCCGAACAACGCGGCAAGCACCCAGGTCACCGATCCAACTCCAATGCCGAGTGCTGTCCAGATTGCCGCATTCCGCGAGGTGGAGATCGCTGATCGGGCCACGACGAGCAGGCTCGGTCCCGGGCTGATAACGGCCAGTAGATGTGCAACGCCGACTCCTACCAGAACCAAGAGGAGTTCCATGGGCTACCTCGTTAAATGAATTGTTGGCGGGCAATAAGCGCATTCTGGACCAATTCGGCACTCTTTTCCTTACGAGGAAATGGAATGTGGCCAACGAGCAGCCGAACTCGCCGGTGGCTTGCAGCCGCCGCCGCGGCGAGAAGCCCTCGCCGATCATGCAGGAGGCCAATGCGATCCTCGAGGTACTGGTGGAGAACCGGCGCACCGGGCGCTATCCCTGAGCGTCGGCTTCCCTCTTCCGGGCCAAGGAGCCAATCATGGCGACGCGGGCCTATTCCAGCGACCCGTAGGGCAGGCCCACGTAGTTCTCGGCGATGGTGGTCAGCCCCGCCTCGGAGCTGGTCACGTAGTCGAGTTCGGCCTGCTGCATGCGGGTGGCGAAGTCCTCCTCCTCGGAGAACTTGTGCAGCATGGAGGTCATCCACCAGGAGAAGCGCTCGGCCTTCCAGATCCGCTTGAGGCAGGTCTCGGAGTAGCGCGGGATCAGGTCGGTCCGTCCCTGCTGATAGACCTTCACCAGTAGCCGGTAGAGGGTGTTGACGTCGCTGGCGGCGAGGTTGAGTCCCTTGGCACCGGTGGGCGGCACGATATGCGCGGCGTCGCCCACCAGGAACAGGCGGCCGTGCTGCATCGGCTCGACCACGAAGCTGCGCAGCGGCGCGATGCTCTTCTCGATGGAGGGGCCGGTCACCAGCTTCTCGGCCACGTCATCGGGCAGGCGGCGCTTGAGCTCCTCCCAGAAGCGCTCGTCGGACCAGTCCTCGACCTTCTCGTCCAGCGGCACCTGGAGGTAGTAGCGGCTGCGGGTCGCGGAGCGCATGCTGCACAGGCTGAAGCCGCGCGCGTGGCGGGCGTAGATCAGCTCATCGGCGACCGGCGGGGTGTCGGCGAGAATCCCCAGCCAGCCGAAGGGGTAGACCTTCTCGAACTCGGTGATGCGGCCCTCGGGGATCGACCGGCGCGATACGCCATGGAAGCCGTCGCAGCCCGCCACGTAGTCACAGTCGAGGCGTATCCTCTCGCCATCCTTCTCGAAGGTCACATAGGGCTTGGTATCGTGCGCGTCGCTCTCCAGGTCGTGGAGCCGGACGTTGTCGGCCTCGTAGATCGTCTTGCCGCCGCTCGCCTCACGGGCCTCCATCAGGTCGCGGGTCACCTCGGTCTGGCCGTAGACCATCACCGTCTTGCCACCGGTCAGCCCCTTGAGGTCCACCCGCACCCGGCGGTTGTCGAAGGCCAGCTCGACCCCATCATGGGGCAGGCCCTCGGCGTTCATGCGCTCATCGACCCCAGCCTCGTGCAGCAGGTCGACCATGCCCTGCTCCAGCACCCCGGCGCGGATCCGGCCCAGCACGTACTCGCCGCTCTTGCGCTCGAGGATGACGTTGTCGATGCCCTGGCAGCTCAGCAGTTGGCCGAGCAGCAGGCCGGAGGGTCCGGCACCGATGATGGCGACTTTAGTCTTCATGGGGATGCCTCTACTAGAAACACTACACAAATGTCTGCGCGGGCGAATCACTGCGTTGCGCGCTGCTCGCAATCCTCACCTAGTACCGCATAGGCTCCGGTTGCTGCGCTGCGGGCGCCTTGTGCTTCATCCCGCTCGCCAATTTGTGAAGCGTTTCGCGAATTTCTTGGATGATGTGGTGACTTGCATTTTTCAATGAATTATCCCGACAAGTAAGGCATGATCGCCATCAATACTTGGACATTACGCGGATATCGCACCGACTTTGGTCGCATCCCCAGGAGGCCGCCATGCCCACGCCCCCCACCGCCTCGGTGCCGGTCTTCAAGCTCTACGGCGAGACCCGCCACTGGCCCACCCCGGACCTGCTGCACTGCGAGTCGATTCCCGAACGCAGCCGGCTGCACGACTGGCACATCCGCCCCCACCGCCATGCCGACCTGGTGCATGTGCTGCACGTGGCCAGCGGCTGCGTCGCCCTGGAACTGGAGGGCACCCCCCACCGCCTGGAGGGTCCGCTGGCCATCGTGGTACCGGCCATGGCGATCCACGGCTTCCGCTTCTCCGAGGATATCGAGGGGCATATCGTCACCCTGGCCCAGCCCCTGGCCGAGCACCTGGCCCACAGCCTGGCCGAACAGGGCAAGGCGCTGGCCCGCGCCGACTTCCACATGCTCGACCGGCCGGACGCGGCGCGGCGCATCGCCACCCTGGTGGGGCAGATCGACGAGGAGTATCGCCAGCCGGCGCCGGGGCGCACCAGCCTGCTGGAGGCGCTGATCCAGGCCCTGGTGGTGGAACTGTCGCGGCTCGACACCTCGCGAGACGAGCGCACGCCTCGCAGCGGCCGACAACAGCGACACAAGGGCTACGAGCACCTGGCCAGCCTCCAGGCGTTGATCGAGGCCCAGTACCGCCAGCAGCCCAGCGTCGAGTCGCTGGCCGGCCAGCTCGGCATGACCAGCGCCCACCTCAACACCCTGTGCCGGCGCCTGGCCGACCGCAGCGCCCTGCAGCTGCTCCACGAGCGCCTGCTGCTGGAGGCCAAGCGCCAGCTCACCTACACCAACATGACCATCGGCCAGGTGGCCGACGCCCTGGGCTTCTCGGAACCGGCCTACTTCACCCGCTTCTTCAAGCGCAATACCGGCCTATCTCCGCGGGACTTCCGGCTGCGCCAGCTGGCAACCGAGGCCCCGGAACGCCACGCCCCCGGCCAGGCGAGCTGAACCGGGGCGTGGCGAGCCGTCGACACGGCGGCTCAGAGCAGGAACAGGGTGGACAGCACCGGAAAGGCGATCAGCAGCGCCAGGCGCACGAAGTCCGAGACGATGAAGGGCGCCACGCCGCGGAAGATCTCGCCCAGCCCCACGTGAGGCGCCATGGCCTTGATCACGAAGACGTTCATGCCCACCGGCGGGGTGATCAGCCCGAGCTCCACGGTGAGCACGGTGACGATGCCGAACCACACCGGGTCGATGCCCAGTGACTGGATGATTGGGAAGACCACCGGCACCGTGATCACCAGCATGGCGATGGAGTCCATGAACATCCCCAGCACGAAGTAGAGCAGCAGGATGCACAGCACCACCAGGATCGGCGCCAGGTCCACGCCATACAGGAAATCGCTGATCGAGAACGAGATCCGCGACACCGAGATGAAGTAGCCCAGGGTCTCGGCGCCCACCAGCATGAAGAACACCACCGCGGAAAGCGCCAGGGTCTCCTGGACGCTCTGCCACAGGCCGGTCAGACGCATGCCCTTGACCAGGGCGTAGAGCAGGGTGGCGAAGGCCCCCACGCTGGCCCCCTCGGTGGGGGTGAAGGCGCCGAAGTAGATGCCCAGGATCATCACCAGGAAGACCGCGAAGAAGGGTACCAGGCCACCCATCGACAGCAGCTTCTCCCTCCAGGCCGTGGGCTCGCCGGCCACCGCCAGGGCAGGCCGCAGGCGCATCACCACGCTGACCGTCAGCGCGTACATCACCAGGCCCATCAGCCCCGGCACCAGGCCGGCCATGAACATGTCGCCCACCGACTGTTCGGTGAGGATGGCGTAGATCAGCAGCGCGATGGAGGGCGGAATCATGATGCCCAGGGTACCGCCGGCGGCCAGCGCCCCGGTGGCCAGGCCGCGGTTGTACCCGTAGCGCTCCATCTCCGGCAGGGCGACTCGGGTCATGGTGCTGGCGGTGGCCAGCGAGGAGCCCGAGATCGCCGAGAAGACCCCGCAGGAGCCAATGGCAGAAATCGCCAGCCCGCCTTTCCAGCCGCCGCAGATGCTACGTGCCGAGTCGAACAGCTTGCCGGCCATGCCGGAGTGCGCCGCCAGCACGCCCATCAGGATGAACATGGGCACGGCGCTGAAGCTGTAGTTGGAGAGCACCTCCACCGGCACCGTCTTCACCTGGGCGATGGCCGCGTCCCAGCTGATCACCTGGGCGAACCCCACCACCCCGACGACCAGCATGGTCAGGGCCACCGGCACGCGCAGCACCATCAGCACCAGCAGCAGGGCCAGCCCGATGGCGCCGATCATCTCACTCCCCAGTTCATTCACCACCGGACACCTCCTGTGCGACGCCGAAGACCGCACCGAGCAGCGCATGTATCAGGCTGCGCACCCCCAGCAGCAGGCTGAGCGCCGCGGCTACCTGGTAGATGGGCCCCATCGGCAGGCGCAGGTCCTGGGTGATCTCGCCGTGACGGGTCGCCGCCACGGCCGAGTCGAGCAGGCCGAGAAACAGCACCAGGCCGAGCGCCGCGAAGCCCAGCAGGTAGAGGCCGTGCAGGCGGTGCTTGAGGGCGGGCGCGAGGCCATGGGAGAAGGCCTCCACCACCACCTGGCTCTTCTCCACGTTGGCCGCCATGGCGGCCAGCAGCGAACAGAGCATCAGGTAGCTGACCAGCTCCACGCTGCCGGTCACGCGCAGGGCGATGGCCCCCTCGGTGAGGCGATAGAGGTAGCGGGTGCCGACATCGGCGATGGTCACCGCCAGCAGCCCCACCAGGGCGAGGCCGGCGACGACGCGGCAGACGAGGGCCAGCCAGCGACTGGCCCTTTCCAGGAATGCCTGCATCGCCCTTATCCCTGATCGGCGGCGCAGGACGCACTGGCGGCGAGGGCGGCCTCGTAGACCTCGCGCGCCTGGTCGAGCCCGCGCTCCTCGAGCTGAGCCAGGTAGCCCTCGATGCCGTCCTGGAGCGGCTGCTGCCAGTCCGGGTGCTCCAGCGGGGCCTCGATCTCGCGGATGGTGTGGCCGGCTTCCTCGGCCTCCTGCTTGCCCTCGACGTCGAGCCGGTCGAAGACCACGCCGGCCTTCTCGGCCCACTTCATGCCGGAGTTGGCGTCGATCACCGCCTGCTGCTCGGGGCTCAGGCCGTCGTAGGTGCGCTGACCCATGGTGGCCACGAAGATCAGGGTGTAGAAGGGCACCTCGGTGTGGTACTCGACCAGCTCATTGATGCGGAACCCCTTGAGCCCTTCCCACGGGAAGCTCAGGCCATCGAGCACGCCGCGCTGCATGGCGGTGTAGATGTCCGGGGCCGGCATGCCCACCGGGTTGGCGCCCATGTTCTCGAGGATGTCGCCGGCCACGGCGGTGGGACGGCGGATGCGCAGGCCCTCGAGGTCGGCCGGCGTCTGGACGTCGGTGTCGATGGTGTGGATGCCGCCCGGCCCGGTGGTGAACATGAACAGCGGCCGGGTGTCGGCGTACTCCTCGTCGAAGTGGCCGTCGTCGTAGAGGGTCTGCAGCACGCAGGCCCCCTGGGTAGCGGTGGTCGCCACGCCGGGCAGCTCGACGAGCTGCGACAGCGGGAAGCGGCCGGCGGTGTAGCCCTGGGCCGTGGCGCCGATGTCGGCGATGCCGTTGCCCACCGCCTCGTAGATGGCGTCGGGCTTGGCCAGGGTGCCGGAGGGGAACATCTCGACGCGCAGCTCGCCGCCGGACTCCTCCTCGATGGTGTCGACCCAGGCCTCGAAGATCTCCTGGTTGATGCCCGAGGCACCCGGCCAGAAGTGGGCCATGCGCAGGGTAGTGGCGGCGTGAGCGGAAGTGGCGGTGAGGCCGGCGATGGCGGCCGCCAGCAGGCAGCGGGACAGGGTGCGGTTCATCAGGATGCTCCGGTTATCGTTATGGTGCACTGCATGTTCGCGATGCGAACTCTCGTTCGGCTGTAGCCTCCGAACGTAACCCGCCGCGCCGCCCTCGCGAAAATCGACCTTGGTCGATGGCACGCGCCCCGGTCGCGGATAACGGCGGCATCGGTGGAGTTATCATTTTCCCCGAAGCCGCTCGCCAAATAAGGCAAAATCAGCACGATCGCTTGGACATTTCCAAGATAACGGGGCGACTTTAGTCGCATCACCGCGCGCCACCCGGCCCCGCGCCCAGGCCCAGCAGCTCCCCGTAGCGCAGGCCGATGAAGGCGTGCTCGCGCATCAGCATCTCGGCCCGGGCCCCCTCGCCGTGGCGCAGCGCCTGGACCACCAGCTCGTGCTGCATCTGGGCCAGCTGCAGCTTGCGGTACTCCCGATCCAGGGCCTCGCTGTCGATGACGATGGAGTCGGCGGCGGCGAAGGGCAGATGGTTGTTGCGGGCGATGGCATCGCCGATCACCGGGCTGCCGGCCGAGCCGACGATGGCCTCGTGGAAGTGGTGGTTGAGCTCGCTCCAGGCGTCGATGTCGCGCTCCTCCAGGTAGCCCTTGGCCAGCAGCTCCCGCCCCTTCTGGATCCAAACCTGCAACTCGGCGTCCAGGTCCGCCGACAGGCCCTGCTCGGCCAGGCGCCGGGCCGCCAGCCCCTCCAGCACCCCTCGCACCTCCACGGCACAGAGCACATCGGCGTCGGTGAACTCCCGCACCATGAAGCCGCGCTTACCGGCCCGCTGCAGCAGCCCCTCCTGCTCCAGGGTGCGGAAGGCCAGGCGCACCGGAGTCCGCGAGACGCCCAGCTGCTCCGACACTGCCACCTCGCCGAGGCGTTCGCCCGGCCGGTAGGCCCCCTCGCCGATCAGCTTGCGCAGCCGGCTCACCACACTCTTGTCGCTGTTGCTCACCCGATTTCCCTGATGTCGTTGCACATTCTCGTTATCGCCACCAATGGATCCAACTAAAGCATAAGTTGACCAATTATACACCCCGAGGCTCTACTTTGGATCCAAACACAAGATTCCCGCCGAGGAGAGAACCGTGACACTCCAAGCCCCCTATTCCAATGCCCCCTATCCCAAGAATACCTGGTACGTCGCCTGCACCCCGGACGAGATCGAGGACAAACCGCTAGGGCGCACCATCTGCAACGAGCCGATCGTCTTCTTCCGCGGCGACGAGGGCCGCGTGGCCGCCGTGGAGGACTTCTGCCCCCACCGCGGCGCTCCGCTGTCGCTGGGTTATGTGCGCGACGGCAAGCTGATCTGCGGCTACCACGGCCTGGAGATGGGCTGCAACGGCAAGTGCGCCGGCATGCCGGGCCAGCGGGTCCGCGGCTTCCCGAGCATCCGCGCCTACCCGGTGGAGGAGCGCCACGGCTTCGTGTGGATCTGGCCGGGCGACCCGGACCAGGCCGACCCCGACCTGATCCCGGCACTGCACTGGGCCGACAGCCCGGACTGGGCCTATGGCGGCGGGCTCTACCACATCCAGTGCGAGTACCGCCTGATGATCGACAACCTCATGGACCTGACCCATGAGACCTATGTGCACGCCTCCAGCATCGGCCAGCCGGAGATCGAGGAAGCCGCCCCCGAGACCCGTGTCGACGGCGACGAGGTGGTCACCAGCCGGCACATGGAGCATATCCCGGCGCCGCCCTTCTGGCAGGCGGCCCTGCGCGGCAACGGCCTGGCCGACGACGTGCCGGTGGACCGCTGGCAGATCTGCCGCTTCACCCCGCCGAGCCACGTGCTGATCGAGGTGGGCGTGGCCCATGCCGGCCACGGCGGCTACCAGGCCCCGGCCGAGGTCAAGGCCTCGAGCATCGTGGTGGACTTCATTACCCCCGAGACCGACACCTCGATCTGGTACTTCTGGGGCATGGCGCGCAACTTCAAGCCCGAGGACGGCGAGCTCACCGAACGGATCCGCGAGGGCCAGGGCCAGATCTTCGCCGAGGACCTGGAGATGCTCGAGGCCCAGCAGCGCAACCTGCTGCGCCACCCGGACCGCCAGCTGCTCAAGCTCAACATCGACGGCGGCGGCGTCCAGGCGCGGCGCATCATCGATCGGCTCCTCGCCGAGGAGCGCGAGGCCGCCACAGGGGAGGCCACGGCATGAGCGGCGCTCCCCTGTCGCTGATCGTCGAGGTCAAGGCGCGCCACCAGGCGGCCCGCGACATCGTCACCCTCGAGCTGGCCGACCCCCATGGCCGGCCGCTGCCGGCGTTCAGCGCCGGGGCGCATATCGATGTACAGGTCAAACCGGGGGTCGTTCGACAGTACTCGCTATGCAACCACTCCGAGGAGCGCGACCGCTACCTGATCGGGGTGCTGCGGGATCCGGCCACCCGGGGCGGCTCGGTGGCCATGCACGAGGAAATTCAAGTGGGCGATCTGGTTCAGATCAGCGCGCCCAAGAATCACTTCCCCCTCAAGCCGGCCGGGCGCACCCTGCTGCTGGCCGGCGGCATCGGCATCACGCCCTTGCTGTGCATGGCCGAGCGCCTGGCTCACACCGACGCCGACTTCGCACTGCACTACTGCACCCGCTCCGCCGAGCGCACCGCCTTTCGCCAGCGCATCGCCGCCTCCGGCTTCGCCGAGCGGGTGCACTTCCATTTCGATGACGGCGCACCGGAGCAGAAGCTGGACCTGCAAGCCCTGCTGGGCACACCGGAGCCCGATACCCGGGTCTACGTATGCGGCCCCACCGGCTTCATCGACGCCGTTCTGTCGACCGCCAAGGTCAGCGGCTGGCCCGGCGAACGGCTGCACACCGAATACTTCGCCGGCACCGTGGCCGACACCGCGGATGACGACAGCTTCGAGGTCAGGATCGCCAGCAGCGGCGCCAGCTTCACCGTGCCCGCCGACAAGACGGTGCATCAGGTCCTCACCGAGCACGGCATCGAGGTCATGGTCTCCTGCGAGCAGGGGGTCTGCGGCACCTGCCTGACCCGGGTGCTGGAGGGCGAGCCCGACCACCGTGATCTCTATCTGGATGACGACGAGCACGCCGCCAACGACCAGTTCACTCCCTGCTGCTCGCGGGCCAGGAGCAAGGTCCTGGTGCTGGATCTCTGAATGGCCGAACGACCGTGACGCCGCCCCCGTGGCGCCCGAAAGATAATCACAACGAGAGAATCCCCGGATGAACCCGACCAAGACCGTTATCGCCAGTGCCCTCGCCCTGACGTTCACCACCGCCGCCCTGGCCGAGGCCAGCACGACCCTCAGGGTCGCCCATGTCTGGCCCGGCGGCTCGCTGATCGACCGCGAGCTGTTCCAGGCCTGGGCGGAGAGCGTCGAGGCGGTCTCGGAGGGCCGCCTCGAGGTGGAGGTCTACCCCAGCCAGACCCTGGCCAAGTCCGACAAGGCCTACCAGAGCACCGTCAGCGGCATCGCCGATATCGGCGCCTCTGCCCAGGGCTACACCGCCGGCCGCTTCCCCCTGACCCAGGTGGTCGAGCTGCCCGGCGTCTCGGCCAGCGGCCGCCAGGGCGCCTGCATCCTGCAATCGCTCTACGACCAGGGACACCTGGACGAGGAGTATGCCGACACCCGGCCGCTGTTCCTGTTCACCACCGGCCCCGGCTACCTGCACACCAAGGAGCGGCTGATCGAGAGCCCCGAGGACCTGGCCGGCCTGCGCCTGCGCCGCCCCACCCCGGTGGTGGGCGACATGTTCGAACGGCTCGACGCCCAGGCGGTGGGCATGCCGGCGCCGGACGTCTTCACCGCCATGCAGCGCGGCGTGGTCGACGGCCTGAGCTTCAACTGGGAGGGCATGAAGACCTTCCGTCTCAACGAACTGGCCGGCTACCACACCGAGGTGCCACTCTACGACCTGTCGCTGTTCGCCACCATGAGCCAGCGCAGCTATGACGGCTTGCCCGAGGACCTGCAACGGGTCATCGACGACCACAGCGGCCTGGAGTGGTCGCTGCGCGCCGCCGCCGTCTACGATGAGCTGATCCGCCAGGGCCGCCAGGACGCCGAGGCGGCCGGCCACGACTTCCTGGTCATCGAGGACGCCCTCACCCATCCCGACTGGGGCCCCGTGCTGCAGGAGACCATCGACCGCTACCTGGCGGAGAACGGCGACGAGGCCGGCGAGATCTACGAGGCCGCCCTGCAGCTCCAGGAGCGCTGCGAGGCCTGAGGCCGGAACAGCCCGGAAAAGAACGCCGGCGGGCCCGAGGGCCCGCCGGCGGTGTCATAATGCAGTCGAGGCTATCCTCTTCATCAATCACCAACAACCACTCGTGTCAGCGGCCTTCCTATGACGACTTCCCCACTGAACCCGCTGACATGCCGAAGCCAGTCCTCATCGCTCACGGTAGCCGGAGCCAGATGGGAAAGCACCAAATGGCCAACCTGTGCTTCTTCTGCAACTTCTCCTACCTCTTCAACGGGCGTGTGGGATTCCAGCAGATGATGCAGCTTTGCCTCCTCCGCCGCAGACCTGGGCTCAGGGAACAGGCTATTCGCCCACTCCGTGCTGATCACTTCATGCACCAGTACATCGGCGTCCTTGGCCATGCGGATAAGGTTGTCATTTTTATTGGTATCACCTGAAAAAACCACCGACCCGTCCGCCGTATCGAAGCGATAAGCATAGCTTGGATACATTGGGGCATGGTTCACAAGGGTTGCGGTTACCACAACATTATCATCCCGATATACTTCAAATGGATCCATGTCTGGAGATACATTCACTTGAGGCCCAGGTATTCCGTCCGGAAGCTGAATATCCTCTACATTTATATACTTGCTTGGGTGTGGCATCCCACTATCCCGGATATTGTCGTTGAGATCGGAGGCGTACGCCGAGAAAATCTTCTCGACGGTCTCTGACATTCCCGGAGTAGGGCTTTCAGGATTCACCAACACCTCTTCACCTTTCAAGCTCTCAGATACAGGAGGGAGTTCCCCACGCGATGCCGGGCCAACTATGCGAACAGGAGAATCCTTTTTCCTCAACCCTTCGGTTGATCCAAACAACAACAACCGAGGCAAGTCGATGATATGATCGGAGTGTAAATGAGTCACGAAGGCAGCCTTGATGTTTTCCAGCCCACTAAATCCACTCGATGCCTTCTCAGTACCCAACCCCGCCTCATAATATCGATCGTGCCAACCACGCCCAAAATCAACAATGTAGTGATCATCACCGACAACCAGCGCTGCAGAGAATCCGCCTGATGGATGCCCTCCATAGGAAGTCCTTCCCGCCGCCCCCCCCAGTATCACCAACTCCGTACCCGACTGATGGTTTCCATCGGCTTCGACACCACCTTGTGCATAGCTAGTATCAAGGCCTGCAAGCCCAGCAACACACACGCCCAACATAAAAATTCTCTTGTTATTCACGGCTTCGCTCCTTTGGCGGAAATGATTTCTTATCTTCTCCAGAAAGAATGGCGTTGAACGGGTCACATCCGGCACTCGGAATCCGGGGCCTCCAGGGCCTCGTGGGCAATCCCCACCACCGCGTGCTGGCCGTCACGGATCTCGCGCAGGTAGACGTTCCGGATGGGATGGGATGGTACGCCCTCTCCCTTGACCAGCCGGCTCATGTTCTGGGGCGTCTTGGCGGGATTGGCTTCTGAGTCCAGCTCGAGGGTCTCGACCACACGGCCACCCAGTCGACCGCCGTTCTCGTCGATGGCCAGGGCCAGGCCGTTGGTGATGGCCTCGCCCAGGGCGGCGTAGGTACCGGTGTAGGGCAGCATCAGGCCGAGCCGAAGGGAGTCATTGATTTCGACGCCGCTCTCGGCCCAAGTGGACTGGCCGGCCAGCAGCTCCGTCAGTAGTCGGTAATGTCTTGCCATCATTATTCTCTCTTCAGTGATTTCGTCAGGAGGGTGGAGTGCAGGTTCCTGCCGTAGGCTGTCATCGGCGAAGACTCAGCCTGCCCGCTTGCTCAATGCCGGCCGCTTGGCCAATGGTCGGGCGACGGCGAAATCGAAATCCCGGGTCTCGAAGATCAGCGACACCAGCACGCCCAGCACCAGCGCCCAGAAGGACGAGCCGATGCCCAGGATCTGCAGGCCGGAGGTGGCGATCAGGAAGGAGAACAGCCCCCCCATCTCGTGCTTGCCCGAGAACGCCATCTGCATCGCTGAGGTGATCACCCGCAGCAGGGCCAGGCCGGCGATGATGGCGATGAAGTAGCCCGGCATGGCCTGGATCAGGCTGACCACGAAACCATAGAAGGGGGCGCCCAGCATGAAGATGGCGCCGGTGATCACCGCCGCCACCCAGCGCTTGTCGCGATCGCCGGCCTCCGGCGAGGCACAGATACCGGTGGCAGGGGCCGCGATGCAGGTGCTGTGCAGGTTGAAGAAGGCCGAGATCATGGTGCCGACGCCACCCACCGCGGTGATGGCATTGGCCGGCACCTCCTTGTAGCCCATGCCCTTGACCAGCCCCACCCCGGCGGGGGTCTCCATGCCCACCAGGATGAGGGCCAGCGGCAGGCCATAGGCCAGGAAGGCGCCCAGGGTGAACTCCGGGACGATGAACTCGGGGAAGGTCACCGAGAACGCCACGCCGGAGAAGTCGACGCCGGAGTAGGCCATGTAGGCGATGCCGGCCAGCATGGCGACGATCAGCGGCGGCACCCGGCGCAGCAGACGCGCCGAGAAGAAGAAGGCCAGGATCATGATCGCCGCCGGCAGCATGGCGTTCTCCAGCGGGGCCACCATGTTGAGCCCGAACTTGAGCAGGATGCCGGCCACCATGCCCATCACGATCGGCATCGGGATCAGCTTCATGACGATGCCCATCACCCCGGCCAGGCCGGCGACCAGCGAGATGGCGCCGGCGATCAGGGTGGCGCCCAGGGCCGCCTCGAGCCCGACCACGGGAATGATCGCCGCGAACAGCAGGGCTCCGGGGATGGAGTTGGCCATGGGCAGGGGCAGCCGGTAGTAGGCCGGCATGACGAGGCCGAACAGGCCGTTGATCATCAGGTAGCTGATGACCCAGATCATGATGAAGTGGGAATCGAGCCCCGCGGCGGTGCCGGCACTGATATGGATGATGCCGGC
>NZ_JASCQN010000044.1:0-6857 GCF_030010475.1 Halomonas kalidii
CCCGAGCTGGGGGCCGCCCGGGTGGTGATCTCCGGCGGCCGCGGCATGGGCAGCGGCGACAACTTCGCGCTGCTCGACGGCATCGCCGACAAGCTCGGCGCGGCGATCGGCGCCTCACGGGCCGCGGTGGACGCCGGCTTCGTGCCCAACGACATGCAGGTCGGCCAGACCGGCAAGATCGTCGCCCCGGAGCTGTACATCGCCGTGGGTATCTCGGGCGCCATCCAGCACCTGGCCGGCATGAAGGACTCCAGGGTGATCGTGGCCATCAACAAGGACGAGGAGGCGCCGATCTTCCAGGTCGCCGATTACGGGTTAGTGGCGGATCTGTTCGAGGCGCTGCCGGAACTCGAGGGCAAGCTGTGACGAAGATCGGGATCTTGCAGGTCGCGCTCTCGACAACTAACGGCCTGGTCGCCGACCTCTTCGAGGCGCTGCCCGCGCTGGATGAAAAGCTCCAGCGGAGCATGCCTTTGTCCCGGTGAACCAGTAAGCGGCGTAACCGTTGCCAGGCCTGGATCGAAACGGTGACGCCTTTCCCTTAACCCTCATTCACGACCCGGTCGCGCCGAGGTGTCTATCAGCGCGACCCTACCACCCCACGGAGATACACAATGAACAAACTCGAGGTGGCTCAACCCGGCACTGCTGGTGCCCTGAAGGCACTGGTTGGCAGCCTGATCGGACTCGGCATCTTCTTCGTTCCCCTCCCGGTGGGGGAAGGGGAGAGCAAGATCCCGCTGGTCATGATCATCGACTATGTGAAGGAGTTGATTGGCGGCTCCATCAATTATCTCACGCTTGGCATCATCGGCTTGCTGTGCCTGACCTGGCTGTTGTCACGCGTCTCCAGCCATGAAGGTATCCGCGAATATCATCGCAAGGATAGCGTGATAAGTGGCCTGACTTTCTTCCTGGCCGCCTTCTTCGCAGTACTACTGGTGTTCAACATCGGCCCCGACTGGTTGCTGCACGATGACGTGGGCGGATTGGCCCTCTATCTGGGCGGCAGCGTCTTCCTCACCGTGACCATTGCCGGCTTCTTCGTTCTCTTCCTCACCGAGTTCGGCTTCCTGGAGTTCATTGGCACCCTGATGGAGCCGCTGATGCGTCCGCTGTATCGCTTGCCCGGCCGTTCCGCGGTGGATGCGGTCGCCTCCTTCGTGGCGGCACCCGCCGTGGGCATCTTCATCACCAACAAGCTGTACACCGGTGGTTACTACACCCAGCGGGAGTCGGCCAGCATCGCGACCAACTTCAGCATCTGCAGCCTGGGCTTCTTCGCCCTGCTGGCCTCCATCGGCGGGATAATGGAGTACCTGCCGCACATGATCGTCGTGTCCTTTCTGATCAACTTCACGCTGGCAGCCATCGTGGTGCGGATTCCGCCGCTGTCCCGCAAGCAGGATGTCTACTACGAGGGCCGTAAGCAGACCGCCGATGATCTTCGTGACGACGATGAGCGTCATATCCTGGCCCGTGCCTGCTCGGCCGCGGCTGCCCGTGCTGCCCAGACACGCCCCGAAGCCCTGTCTCGTGGCTTCTGGGAGGCCATCACCTTCGCCCAGAAGATCGTTGCCTTCATCCTGTCCATCGCTACCCTGGCACTGCTGCTCGCCACTTACACGCCGGTGTTCGATTACCTCGGCGTCGTGGTCGAGCCGCTGATTCACCTGATGCAGCTGCCGGATGCCGAGGCGATCGCTCCTACTGTGCTGGTGTCCATCGCCGAGATCGCACTGCCGGTCATCATCATCTCCGGGGCCGAGGTCAGTCCCATGGCGATCTTCTTCGTCTGCACTCTCTCGACGGTTCAGATCATCTTCTTTACCGAGAGCGCCAACGCCATGCTGGAGTCCAGTATCCCGCTGTCGGTCATGGATCTGGTGGTGATCTTCCTGATCCGCACCCTGCTGGCCATCCCCCTGGTGGCCCTGGCGACACACCTGATCTTCTGACCTGGAGCGCGTTATTCACCCTCCGCAACGAGAAGGAGGGGGGAATTGCCCCCTCCTTGCCGATTCATTTCCCCGAAGACCAGCCAAGGAAAGGAGCAAATGAGTGACTGCCAGCGGCAATCAGAGCATCATCGCCGCCAGCCAGCCGAAGGCAATCAGCGGGATGTTGTAGTGCAGGAAGGTCGGGACGACCGAGTCCCAGATATGGTCGTGCTGGCCGTCGGCGTTGAGGCCGGCGGTGGGGCCCAGCGTCGAGTCCGAGGCCGGCGAGCCGGCATCGCCCAGGGCGGCGGCGGTGCCCACCAGGGCCACGGTGGCCATGGGGGAGAAGCCGAAGCCCAGCGCCAGGGGCACGTAGAGCGAGGCGATGATCGGGATCGTCGAGAACGACGAGCCGATGCCCATGGTGATAAAGAGGCCGACCAGCAACATGACCAGCGCGGCGAGACCCTTGTTGTCGCCGATCAGTTCGGCGGAGCCGGCCACCAGCCCTTCCACCTCGCCGCTGGCCTGCATCACGCTGGCGAAGCCCGCCGCGGAGATCATGATGAACCCGACCAGGGCCATCATGCGCATGCCTTCGGTGAAGATGCCGTCCTGCTCGTGCCAGCGGAACACCCCGCTCATCGAGAGCAGGGCGAAACCGAAGAGGCCGCCGAGCACCATGGAGCCCGACAGCAGCTGGATGGCCACGGTGCCGCCCAGGGCAACCGACAGCACGCCGAGCTGCCAGGGCGCCAGGTGACGGGCCGCCTCGGCCGGCGTCTCGTCGCCGTGGGCCAGGTCGCGATCCTCGTAGTGGCGCGGCTTGCGGTAGCTCCACAGCACCGCCATGGCCAGGCCCAGCGCCATGCCGCCGATGGGAATCACCATGGCCAGGGGCACCATCTGGCGGGTCACCTCCAGCCCCAGCGCCGCGCCGCTCTCGTTGAGATTGGCCAGCAGGATGTCGTTGAGGAAGATCGAGCCGAAGCCCACCGGCAGCAGCATGTAGGGCGCGGTGATGCCGAAGGTGATCACGCAGGCGGCCACCCGTCGGTCGAGCCGCAGGTGGTTCATCAACTTGAGCAGCGGCGGCACCAGCACCGGGATGAAGGCGATATGCACCGGGATCAGGTTCTGGGAGCTGACCGCCGCGGCCAGCAGGGCGCCCAGCAGGGTGTAGCCGACCAGGCGGCGATTGCCGCTGTCGTCATCGAGATTCAGGCCGCGAATCGCCCGGTCGGCGAACTGTTCGGTGATCCCGGAGCGCGACAGGGCGACGGCGAAGGCGCCGAGCACGGCGTAGGAGAGGGCGATGGTGGCGCCGTTGCCGAGACCGTCGTTGAAGGCGTCGAGGATCTCGGCGAGCGGCATCCCGGCGTAGAGGCCGCCGACCAGGCTGGCGGCGATCAGCGCGAAGACCACGGAAACGCGGGCGAGACTCAGGGTGACCATCACCAGGATGGCCAGGACGATGGCATTCATGTGCAGGCTCTTGTCGTTGGGTGGCGTGCCGGAAGACGCCCCACGGCGGGGTGCCGTGGGGCGGGGGCTCAATGGCTGGGCAGCAGCTCGGCTGGCACCAGCGGGCTCAGGGTGCGCGCTGCGAGCAGCTCGGTCGCGGCCTCGATGTCAGGGGCGAAGAAGCGATCCTTGTCGTAATGGGCCACGCGCTCGCGTAGCGCGTGGCGTGCCCGTTCCAGCGGCTCGGTGGTGGTGAGGCGCTGGCCACTCCCCTCCCTTCGGAAGTCGAGCCCCTGGCAGGCGGCCAGCCACTCGATGGCGAGGATGCCGCGCACGTTGGCGGCCATCTCCCACAGCCGCTTGCCGGCGGCCGGGGCCATGGAGACATGGTCCTCCTGGTTGGCCGAGGTCGGCAGGCTGTCGACGCTGTGGGGATGGGCCAGGGCCTTGTTTTCACTCGCCAGGGCGGCGGCCGTCACCTGGGCGATCATGAAGCCGGAGTTGACCCCGCCGTTCTCGACCAGGAAGGGCGGGAGCCGGGACATGTGCTGGTCCATCATCAGCGAGACGCGCCGCTCGGTGAGCGAGCCGATCTCGGCGATGGCCAGGGCCAGGTTGTCGGCGGCCATGGCCACCGGCTCGGCGTGGAAGTTGCCGCCGGAGATGATGTCCCCCTCGTCGGCGAACACCAGCGGGTTGTCCGACACCGCATTGACCTCGATGGCCAGCACCGCGGCGGCCTGGCGGATCTGGGTCAGCACGGCCCCCATCACCTGGGGCTGGCAGCGCAGCGAGTAGGGGTCCTGTACCTTGCCGCAATGGACGTGGGAGTCGCTGATCTCGCTGCGGCGGCCGAGTAGGTGGCGATAGCCCGCGGCGGCGTCGATCTGCCCCGGCTGGCCGCGCACCTCGTGGACGCGCGCATCGAAGGGCGCCCGTGAGCTGAGCGTCGCCTCCACGGTCAGCGAGCCACACACCGTGGCGGCGGCGTAGAGGTCTTCGGCCTCGAACAGCCCCTTGAGGGCATAGGCTGCGGAGACCTGGGTGCCATTGAGCAGCGCCAGGCCCTCCTTGGGGGCCAGGGAGAGCGGCTGGAGGCCGGCCACTTCCAGCGCCTGCTTGGCCGGCAGCCACTCGCCTTGGTGGCGTGCCTTGCCTTCGCCGAGCAGCACCACGCTCATATGGGCCAGCGGCGCCAGGTCGCCGGAGGCGCCCACCGAGCCCTTGAGCGGGATATGGGGATAGACCTCGGCATTGATCAGTGCGATCAGGGCGTCGAGCACCTCGCGGCGAATGCCCGAGAAGCCGCGCGCCAGGCTATTGACCTTGAGCACCATGATCAGCCGCACCAGGGCGTCCTCCATGGGCTCGCCGACGCCGGTGGCATGCGACAGCACCAGGGAGCGCTGCAGGTCTTCCAGGTGTTCCTTCTCGATGCGGGTCTGGGCCAGCAGGCCGAACCCGGTGTTGATGCCGTAGACGGTGCGGTCCTCGGCCACGACGCGGTTGACGCAGTCGACGCCGCGCCGGATGGCCGCGTTGGCGCCCTCCGGCAGGCTGACCGGTACATGGGCCTCATGGACCCGGCGCGCCTGGGCCAGGGTCATCTTGCCGGGTTGGATCTCGAGATGGGTCATAACGGGGATTCCTGTCTGCCACTTGGGCTTATTTCAGCACCTCGCTGGGTCGGAGCTGTTCCGGGGGCAGGCCTGCGAGGAGGCGCTGTGAACCCCTCCCTGGGCGCTACCGATGCCTTCCCTGGCATCGGACCTCCTCTTCGGCCTGCCCCCGGCGCTCCTTGCCAAGACGGGGTGCGTTGCAATGTCGTGATAAAGGGGGCTCTTTACTTATCGAGCATCGGCAGGTCGAGATCGTTCTCGCGGGCGCAGGTCTTGGCGATCTCGTAGCCGGCGTCGGCGTGGCGCATCACCCCGGTGCCCGGGTCGTTGCGCAGCACCCGGCCCAGGCGGGCATGGGCGTCGGCGCTGCCGTCGGCGACGATCACCACCCCGGCGTGCTGGGAGTAGCCCATGCCCACGCCGCCGCCGTGGTGCAGCGAGACCCAGGTGGCGCCGCTGGCGGTGTTGAGCAGCGGCCAGTCGGAGACGGCGTCGCTGCCGTCCCGCATCGCCTCGGTCTCGCGGTTGGGGCTCGCCACCGAGCCGGAGTCGAGGTGGTCGCGGCCGATGACGATGGGCGCCTTGAGCTCGCCGTTCTTGACCATCGCGTTGAAGGCCTGGCCGAGGCGGGCGCGATCCTTGAGGCCCACCCAGCAGATGCGCGCCGGCAGCCCCTGGAAGGCAATCCGCTCGCGGGCCATGTCCAGCCAGTTGTGCAGGTGCGGGTCGTCGGGGATCAGCTCCTTGACCTTCTGGTCGGTCCTGTAGATGTCCTCCGGGTCGCCGGACAGCGCCGCCCAGCGGAAGGGGCCGATGCCCTGGCAGAACAGCGGGCGGATGTAGGCCGGCACGAAGCCGGGGAAGGCGAAGGCGTTCTCGACCCCTTCCTCCTGGGCCATCTGGCGGATGTTGTTGCCGTAGTCGAAGGTCGGCACGCCCAGCGCCTGGAAGTCGAGCATGGCCTGGACGTGCACCGCCATGGACTGCTTGGCGGCCTTCACCGTGACCTCGGGCTCGGTCTTGCCGCGCGCCACGTACTCGTCCCAGCTCCAGCCCGACGGCAGGTAGCCGTGCAGCGGGTCGTGGGCGCTGGTCTGGTCGGTGACCATGTCCGGCTTGACGCCACGCTTGACCAGCTCGGGCAGTACGTCGGCGGCGTTGGCGCACAGCCCGATGGAGACCGCCTGGCCCTCGGCGGTGTAGCGCTCGATACGGGCCAGGGCGTCGTCGAGGTCGGTGGCCTGCTCGTCCAGGTAGCGGGTGCGCAGGCGGAAGTCGAGGCGCGACTGCTGGCACTCGATGTTCAGCGAACAGGCGCCGGCCAGGCTCGCCGCCAGGGGCTGGGCGCCGCCCATGCCGCCGAGGCCGGCGGTGAGGATCCAGCGGCCGGAGAGGTCGCCGGCGTAGTGCTGGCGCCCGGCCTCGACGAAGGTCTCGTAGGTGCCCTGGACGATGCCCTGGGAGCCGATGTAGATCCACGAGCCGGCGGTCATCTGGCCGTACATCATCAGGCCTTTCTTATCCAGCTCGTTGAAGTGCTCCCAGTTGGCCCAGGCCGGCACCAGGTTGGAGTTGGCGATCAGCACCCGCGGGGCGTCCTTGTGGGTCTCGAACACCCCCACCGGCTTGCCGGACTGGACCAGCAGGGTCTGGGTGTCCTCCAGGCGCTGCAGGGTCGCGACGATGGTGTCGAAGCACTGCCAGTCGCGGGCGGCGCGGCCGATGCCGCCGTAGACCACCAGGTCCTCGGGGCGCTCGGCGACGTCGGGGTGGAGGTTGTTCATCAGCATGCGCAGCGGCGCCTCGGTGAGCCAGCTCTTGCAGCTGCGCTCGG
>NZ_JASCQN010000045.1:0-4054 GCF_030010475.1 Halomonas kalidii
CCGAGCGCAGCTGCAAGAGCTGGCTCACCGAGGCGCCGCTGCGCATGCTGATGAACAACCTCCACCCCGACGTCGCCGAGCGCCCCGAGGACCTGGTGGTCTACGGCGGCATCGGCCGCGCCGCCCGCGACTGGCAGTGCTTCGACACCATCGTCGCGACCCTGCAGCGCCTGGAGGACACCCAGACCCTGCTGGTCCAGTCCGGCAAGCCGGTGGGGGTGTTCGAGACCCACAAGGACGCCCCGCGGGTGCTGATCGCCAACTCCAACCTGGTGCCGGCCTGGGCCAACTGGGAGCACTTCAACGAGCTGGATAAGAAAGGCCTGATGATGTACGGCCAGATGACCGCCGGCTCGTGGATCTACATCGGCTCCCAGGGCATCGTCCAGGGCACCTACGAGACCTTCGTCGAGGCCGGGCGCCAGCACTACGCCGGCGACCTCTCCGGCCGCTGGATCCTCACCGCCGGCCTCGGCGGCATGGGCGGCGCCCAGCCCCTGGCGGCGAGCCTGGCCGGCGCCTGTTCGCTGAACATCGAGTGCCAGCAGTCGCGCCTCGACTTCCGCCTGCGCACCCGCTACCTGGACGAGCAGGCCACCGACCTCGACGACGCCCTGGCCCGTATCGAGCGCTACACCGCCGAGGGCCAGGCGGTCTCCATCGGGCTGTGCGCCAACGCCGCCGACGTACTGCCCGAGCTGGTCAAGCGTGGCGTCAAGCCGGACATGGTCACCGACCAGACCAGCGCCCACGACCCGCTGCACGGCTACCTGCCGTCGGGCTGGAGCTGGGACGAGTACGTGGCGCGCGGCAAGACCGAGCCCGAGGTCACGGTGAAGGCCGCCAAGCAGTCCATGGCGGTGCACGTCCAGGCCATGCTCGACTTCCAGGCGCTGGGCGTGCCGACCTTCGACTACGGCAACAACATCCGCCAGATGGCCCAGGAGGAAGGGGTCGAGAACGCCTTCGCCTTCCCCGGCTTCGTGCCGGCCTACATCCGCCCGCTGTTCTGCCAGGGCATCGGCCCCTTCCGCTGGGCGGCGCTGTCCGGCGACCCGGAGGACATCTACAGGACCGACCAGAAGGTCAAGGAGCTGATCCCCGACGACCCGCACCTGCACAACTGGCTGGACATGGCCCGCGAGCGGATTGCCTTCCAGGGGCTGCCGGCGCGCATCTGCTGGGTGGGCCTCAAGGATCGCGCCCGCCTCGGCCAGGCCTTCAACGCGATGGTCAAGAACGGCGAGCTCAAGGCGCCCATCGTCATCGGCCGCGACCACCTCGACTCCGGCTCGGTGGCGAGCCCCAACCGCGAGACCGAGGCGATGCGGGACGGCAGCGACGCCGTCTCCGACTGGCCGCTGCTCAACACCGCCAGCGGCGCCACCTGGGTCTCGCTGCACCACGGCGGCGGCGTGGGCATGGGCTACTCCCAGCACGCCGGGGTGGTGATCGTCGCCGACGGCAGCGCCGACGCCCATGCCCGCCTGGGCCGGGTGCTGCGCAACGACCCGGGCACCGGGGTGATGCGCCACGCCGACGCCGGCTACGAGATCGCCAAGACCTGCGCCCGCGAGAACGCTCTCGACCTGCCGATGATCCCGTCATGAGACTCCGGGCGGGGCACCGCTCTGCCCACCACAGGAGAACCCTATGAAGCCCCTGCAAGGTGTTACCGTCCTCGACCTGTCGCGCTTTCTGGCCGGCCCTTATTGCACGGCCATGCTCGCGGATCTCGGCGCCGAGGTGATCAAGGTCGAGGCGCTCCAAGGAGACGACAGCCGCCATATCGGCCCTTTCATCAAGGGAGAAAGCATCTACTTCTCGATGCTCAACCGGGGCAAGCGCAGTGTCTGCCTGAATCTCAAGGACGCCGACGATCTGGCTCGTTTCCATGCGCTGTGCGCGGATGCCGATGTTTTGGTCGAGAATTTCCGTCCCGGTGTGACCCGGCGCCTGGGTATCGATGAAGCCACCCTCCGCGAGTGCCATCCCGGGCTGGTCTATTGCTCCATTTCCGGCTTCGGCCAGACCGGCACCATGACCAGCAAGCCGGCCTACGACATCATCGCCCAGGCAATGTCCGGGATCATGGCCGCCACCGGCCCCGACGGCGGGCCGCCGACCCGGGTCGGCGAGTCGCTGGGGGACGTGGCTGCCGGCATGTTCGCTAGCTGGTCGATCTGTGCCGCCCTGTTTCAGCGCGAGCGAGATCCGCACCGGGCCGGCTGCTACCTGGATGTGTCCATGCTGGACTGCCTGTTCGCCATGCAGGTGACCAACCTGTCCCAGCTGATGGCCAATGGCGAGGCACCTCAGCCAGTGGGCAACCGGCACCCCTTGTCCGCTCCCTTCGACAGCTTCATGGCCGCCGATGGCCAGGTGGTTATCGCCGTAGCCAACAACAGCCTGTTCGCTCGCCTCGCCGAGTGCATGGGGACACCGGAGCTGGTCGATGACGAACGCTTCAGCACCGATGACTGGCGCTGCACCCACCAGGCCGAGCTGAAGGTCCTGATCGAGGCCTGGACCGCCGATCTGGAGGTCGCCGAGGTTTGCGCCCGTCTCGACGAGGCCGGTGTGCCGGCGTCGCCGATCTGGGACATCAAGCAGGTCGCCGAGTCGGACCATGCCCGGGAGAGGGGCCTGCTTACGCCCACCGGCGCCTGGCAGTCACCGTCCCAGCCCGTCTTCTTCAACGGCTGCAAGGTGGCGACCAACCAACCGGCACCTGCGTTGGGCGCCCACAACGCATTGCTCGATAAGGAGAGCTCCCATGCACTTTGACTTCACCGAAGACGAACTTGCGTTCCAGGATGCCGCCCGGCGCGTGTCCGCCGATGTGCTCAAGGCCAACGCTGCTCGCTACGACGACACCCGGGACTTCTGCAGCGAGAGCCTGCGCGCCCTGGGAGGGCTGGGCTTCTGGGGGATGAACCTGCCGTCCGAGTTCGGCGGTGTCGACATCAGCAGTATCGGCATGTCACTGGCGGTGGAAGAGGTCGCCTATCACTGTGCCGCCACCTGTTCTTCGCTGACGGCACACTTTCTGGCCACCGATTCCGTGCTGGTCGGGGGTACCGAGACGCAGAAGCAGGCGCTGCTGCCCCAGTGCGCTGCCGGCGAGAAGCTCGGTGCCTTCGCCCTCACCGAGCCCGGTGCCGGCTCGAATCCTGCCGAGATGCGGACCAGGGCGGTGCGCTGCGAGCAGGGGTGGCACATCACCGGTACCAAGCACTACATCACCAACGGCGCCTTCGCCGACTTCCTGGTCGTCTATGCCAAGACCAATGAGGCGCTTGGTCACCGGGGCATCTCGGCCTTCCTGCTTGACCGCAGCACTGCGGGCCTCGTGTTCTCCAATCCCGAGAAGACGCTGGGCCTGCGCGGCAGTCACATCTACGAGATCGGCTTCGACTGCTTCGTGCCCGAGAGCGCGCTGCTGGGCGAAGAGGGCGCCGGATTCGCCACCGCCATGGAAGTCCTCGACCGGGGGCGCGTGGAGGTCGCGGCCATGAGCGTGGGTATTTCGCGAGCAGCCTATGACGACACCCTGGCCTGGTCCCATGACCGTCTGGTAAGCGGAAAGCCGTTGTGCAGGCATCAGGGGATCCAGTGGATGCTGGCCGAGATGCATGCCCAGCTCGAGGCCGCGAAGTTGGTGACCTACAAGGCGGCCTACGCCCGAGATTCCGGCTACCGCTTCAGCCTCGAGTCGGCGGTGGCCAAGCTGTTCGCCTCCGAGGCTGCGGCCAAGATCACCGACCAGGCGGTGCAGATCCATGGTGGCTACGGCTACATCAGCGACCTGCCCATCGAACGCTATTACCGGGATGCCCGGATCACCCGCATCTTCGAGGGTACGTCGGAGATCCAGAAGATCATCATCGGGCGCGCCATCACTGCGTGACGCCATAGCCCAAGGAGTCATCGAGATGAAAGTCCTCGCCGCGGTCAAGCGCGTCATCGACTACAACGTCAAGATCCGGGTCAAGCCGGACCACTCCGACGTCGACCTCACCAACGTCAAGATGGCCATGAACCCCTTCTGCGA
>NZ_JASCQN010000046.1:0-11843 GCF_030010475.1 Halomonas kalidii
CCACCAGCAGCGTGGTACCGCACTGCGCGCCGATCACCGCGGCATCCGTCACCGCCAGCACCGGCGGGGTGTCGACGATCACCAGGTCGTAACGCTCGCCCACCGCGTCGAGGAAATGGCTGAAGCCCGCGGTCATCAAGAGCTCCGACGGGTTGGGCGGCACCATGCCCCGGCCGACATAGTCGAGGCCGTCGATCCGACTGTGGCGGATCACCTCGTCGAGCCCCTGACGGCCACCCAGCAGTTCGGAGAGCCCGCCGTCGCTGCGCTCGCCGAAGGCATGGTGCAGGTGGCCCTTGCGCATGTCGGCATCCACCAGCAGCACCCGCTGCCCCGCCTGAGCGCAGATCGCGCCGAGGTTGACGGCGATGAAGCTCTTGCCGATGCCCGGGCCCGGGCCGGTGATCATCAGGCGGTTGTCACGCCCTTCCAGCATGGCGAAATGCAGACTGGTGCGCAGGCCGCGCAGCGCCTCGCTGGCCATATCGGTCGGCGCTCGCTCGGCCAGCACGTCGCTGACCACCTCGCGGGCCTGGCGCTCCCAGCGATGCTTGACCCGCCTCACCAGCTTCTTCTGCTCGTCGGAGAGCGGCACCGTGGCATAGACCGGCAGGCCGGCCTCCTCGAGCTGCTCGGGCACCTCCACCCCGCGGTTGAGCAACCCCCGCACCACCACGCCACTCATCGCCAGCATGCCGCCGAGCAGCGTGGCGAGCATCACGATCCGCGGCTTGCGGGGCTCGATCGGGGCGATGCCGACCTCCGCCTCATCGATGATGCGCACGTTGCCGATGGTGCCGGCACGCGCCACCTGCAGCTCCTGCATCCGGTTGAGCACGTTGACGTAGATGGCCTGGGTCACCTCCACGTCGCGCGTCCGCCGCACCACTTCCTGCTGCGCTTCAGGCAGGTCGTCGACCCGCGCATTGAGGGCGGCGCGCTCGGCCTCGAGATGGCGCTTCTGGCGCAGCAGCGACTGGTAGGCGGGGTGGTTGGGCGTGTAGCGCTGCGCCAGATCGGCCTCCCGGAACTCCAGTTCGTTGAGCTGGCTGTCGAGCGCGACGAACTGTTCGATGGCGGCCTGGGCCTCGGAGGTCAGGTCGACGCTGTGCTGGGCCGCGCGGTACTCGTTGAGGCTGTCCTCGGCCGCGCGGAGCTGCGTACGCAGCTCGGGGGCCTGCTCCTCGAGAAACGCCAGGCTTTGTTCGATCTCGGCCGACTGGCGCCGGACATTCTGGGTGAGGAAGGTCTCCGCCACGGCATCCAGCGAGCGCCGGATCTCGTCGCGATCGGGCCCGGTCAGGGTCAGGCGCAATATCCCGGTGCTCGTGCCACGCCCCACGCCCACTTCGGCCACGCTCAACCGGTCCCCCAGGTCGCGGATGGCCGAGGCACGCCTGTGCTTGACGAGGGTGAACTCGGCCCCCGCGGGGGCCTTGAGGGCGGCCACGCGCAGCTCGATGTCACCCTCGGCGAAACGGGCCAGCTCGCCGACCCGGGCCTCGCCGAGCGCGTGGGGAGTCTCGCCGTCCAGACTGAGGATGTAGCGACCGCCCTCCCCGGCCACGACGCGCAGCGGGGTGCCCCGCAGGTGATCGGCGACCTCCAGGCGGCCCAGCTCGAGCCACTCGCCACCCCAGATTTCTGGACGTCCATCCATCAAACCGGGACGCTCGATGCCATGACGAAGCACGAAGTCGCCTATCAATGGCAACTTTCTGGACTCGACCCGGCGATCCAGCTCGTTACGTACCACCACCTGTCCCAAGACCAGACGCGACTGCAGGATCTGCACCTCCGCCGCGGTGCTGCTCTCACGATCCTCCCCCAGCATGCCGGCGGCCACGTCCTCGAGGGGGTTGACCGTGGCACGACGCTCCACCTGCACCAGGGCATCCCCCCGGTAGATGGGCGTAGCGAGGAGAGCGTAGCCGGCTCCGCCGACGGCGAACAGGAAGGTGATAAGCAGAATCAGCAACTTATGATCGATAAGCAAGCCGACGAGTCTCCCAAGGTCGATCTCGTTGCTGGCCGGATTGTGAGAGTGAATATCGGACATCGGCGTATTGTCCTGGTCAGGGATGGTGAACGAGGTGTCGTGGGGTGTGGCACCTTCCCGAGACACGCAGCTCCATCTCGGTTGCTATCGGGGAGAGGCTGCCGGTCGACTCTGAAGCACAATGTTACGAAACGTAAGCTAAGGTAAGTATGGCACAGAAAATGGCCCGCTGCGCCTCTTTATGGGGCAGCGGGGCTTCGCTGCAATGTCGACAGCATCACCTTGACCGTGTCGACCTCCCGCAGAGAGCCGGTTGCCGATGGCGCCTGGAGAGCGATGAGCGGATTTCATGACATGCTTTTTTTCAGACCACATCGACTTTAGTCACTTCCACCTCATGACGCCATCAACAAACCACGATGAGGTTCCTACTGTTAACCCGTCGAGGAGAATCAGGATTGATGTGTAAGCACTCTGCCAGTTAAATCACGCCTCAAGCATCCATCTTCATCATGTTCCCATGGCAGAAAATCCACCTTGTTGACCTCCTTCCATTGACGATATAGTAAATTACAGAAAGAAACAAACATCAATATCTGTACGGTTTATTTTCATTTCCACGTCACCTCATTGAACACTGAATTCAGGTCACTGAAAATCATAAACAAGAAATAAAGGCTACGCACACAACGGCAATAATACGTCACGCCGGGGAGCAGGGTAACAGAAAGGAGCTGGAACAATGAGCTGGCTATTACAGCGCGCACTCCGTTTGTCTCGCCGAGTCAAATGCCTGATCCAGCTTTGTACTGATGCGCTATTGCTGTCAGCCAGTTTTCTGGTGGCACTGGTACTGAAACAGGACAGTCTCTCACCAATATTCGAAGTCCAGAACCTGAAGATACTACTAGTTGCGTTACCCATCAGCCTCTTCATATTTTATCGCCTGGGCTTCTATCGCGCCTTGATCCGCTACATGGGAATCAGGGCGCTGCAGACGCTGGCGACGGGGGTAGCGTTCTCGGCCCTGACACTGTGGGTGACGGCGAGGCTGGAAGGAGACACGCTTTCTGTATCGATACTGATGATCTATATGATGCTGGCCGTGCTGGCTTCGGGTGGCATACGGTTCTTGCTTCGCGGACTCTTCTACCGTCGAGACCCGATGAGCCACAGGACGCGAGTGGTGATCTACGGTGCGGGCACCACCGGGTCACAACTCGTGACTTCGCTGAAACAGAGGGGCGAGTTCATGCCGGTCGCATTCATCGATGACTGGCGTGGCATGAATGGCACCATTGTCGAGGGGATCAAGGTGTATCACCCCGATCGCCTCCCCCAAGTCATTGAAGAGACGCACGCCGAGAGGATCCTGCTGGCCATGCCGAGCATAAGTCGTACTCGCCGCCGTGAAATCCTGGCGTCGCTGGCCTCCTTCAATGTGCCGATCCAGACGGTCCCTGGCATCGAGGACATCGTCAAGGGGCATGCACAGCTCAACGAGATACGGGATGTCGCCGTAGAGGACCTACTGGGCCGTGACCCGGTTCCGCCGCGCCGTGACCTGCTGGATGCCAATATCCAGGGCAAGGTGGTGATGGTCACCGGAGCCGGCGGTTCGATCGGCTCGGAACTCTGTCGCCAGATCCTTCGACTGGCTCCCCAACGGCTGATCCTGCTGGATGCCTGTGAATATGCACTCTATGGAATAGAGGCAGAGCTCAAGCAACTCGCTCGTGGGGAGGGGCTTCCGGACCTGGTAGAGGCATTGCTGGGCTCGGTGCAGCAGCGCAGCCGGATGGAGAGTATCATGCGCACCTTCGGGGTACAGACGCTCTATCACGCCGCCGCGTACAAGCATGTCCCGATGGTGGAATACAATGTGATCGAGGGCGTGCGCAACAACGTCTTTGGTACCCTGGAAACCGCCCGTGCTGCCATGGCGGCCGGTGTCGAGACCTTCGTGCTGGTATCCACCGACAAGGCGGTGCGTCCTACCAATGTGATGGGCACGACGAAGCGCCTGGCAGAACTGGTCTGCCAGGCGCTTTCGTCAACCCAGTCACGGACGCGCTTCTGCATGGTGCGTTTCGGCAACGTGCTGGGCTCATCCGGCTCCGTGATTCCGCTGTTTCACCGCCAGATCTCCCAGGGCGGCCCGATCACCGTGACCGACGAGAGCATCACCCGCTATTTCATGACCATTCCCGAAGCCGCCACCCTGGTGCTGCAGGCGGGCGCCATGGGCAAGGGCGGCGAAGTGTTCGTGCTCGACATGGGTAGTCCTGTCCAGATCGCCGAACTGGCCCGTCAGATGGTGCGACTTTCGGGACTGGAGGTGAAGGACGAAGCCAACCCTCGAGGCGATATCGAGATCATGTACACCGGCCTGCGTCCCGGCGAGAAGCTCTTCGAGGAACTGTTGGTCGGTGATAATGTCTCGCCGACCGAGCATCCACGTATTCTCGGTGCCCGGGAATCATGTTGGGAGTGGCCACGCCTGGAGGCCCTGCTGAAACATCTGTGCAATGCCGCCGAGAGGGGGGATGTCGAGACCATTCGTCAACTGCTGGTCGAGGCCCCTGCCGCCTACCGCCCCCAGGGCCCTATCGTCGATCTGATCTGGCAGGAAATCGGTCACCACCCCGTCAAGGCTCCCGCGTCTCCAGCCCGGTCAGTCCTGGAGCCGCAACCGGACTCTGAGACGGAAGCCTTGCTCAAGGCCGCGGCGCTGTCACTGGTCAAGGGATCGCGCTATTGACCCGAGGCGCTGGCCACGACAGGAGGCAGCCTTGCTGCTGAGAGGACGAGCCGGCACCCCGACCACGGTGAGGCCATCGGCGATGTCGGTAACCACGGCGGCCCCCGCTCCCACCATCACTTGTCAGGACCGATGCTAAAAGTCCCCTGAGTACCGAAATTAGGCTGTGTCTGAAAAGTCCGCACGCAGGCAGCGGTCTATGCACGCCAGGCATACCATGGCCTTGAAGCTGCTGGCCAACTTGTCGTAGCGAGTGCAGACCCGGCGCAGCTCTTTGAGCCAGCCGAAGCAGCGCTCGATGATGTTCCTTACTCGATAACGAGGCTTGTCAAAGCCCCTCGGGGCACCGGGGCGCGGCTTTCGATGCATCTTTCGCTTAGCAATGATCGGCTTCCTTCGGTGACGGTCGCAGTAACGGCGAAGATCGTCGCTGTCATAGCCTTTATCCGCCAAGATGTGCTGGCAACGTTTGCGCGGTCGCCCCATGGGGCTGGGCAGGCGCACACGCTCCATGGTGGGGATGAAGTGGTGCGTATCGGCGTCCTGTCCTGGCGACACGGTACTTGGTGCCCGGCCCAGATGAGTGGCGATGGCTCGGATCGAGTGCGTGGCTCGCATCATCATGATGGTGGCTCGGTCTTCAGCAGAGAGGTGGCGATAGCAAAAGTGAGTCATGGCAACACCGTACCTGATGGGTCACGTGTTGCACTTGGTCATTGAGACCGCCCTTACATGATCTTCCCCTCCTTCCTTGCGAAACAAGTTATTTATCACCCCACGCATACGCTTGAACCCGATATGGTTTTCATAGCCACTCCTACCTTTTTATAAAGAAGGTTAGTGAAGTAACAATAGGGCATCTCTTTTTCAATAATTGAAAAATGAAAAGATTCTATGATGATATTTAGAAAATCTTTCCTTTGCGGGTCATTGATCATGCTTACCAGGGATCGATAACGTTTAGCTTTCATTTCCCCGCCCCCACATAAGCTTGTCACAAACAGTCAAATCCATTCGCAACAGGGCTCCTGGAATGACTTCTCAACATCAAGCCAAAATCTCATGGATTCACGGCATGGCTACCACGGTGTCTACCAGGGAAACCAAGTTCAGGGGTAGGTTATGCTAGCTCAACGGACATGCCCGGCCTTATCCAAATATCTATCCAAGTCGAATTTCAACCCCTTCCTCACCGGCAGCTGCCACAACAACTTGCCCCAGTTGTGGTTTCCTTCTACGAGATAGACTCCCGAATCCGTTACGGCAAGATCCCAACCCACGATGCTTGCCCTCGGCTCGACCAGGGCCGCACGCTTCGCCAATTCGATTACCCTGTCCCAATTGGGGACTTCAATGCCGTCGAATCGGCCCCCCGAGAGGGGGTGTCTCTCGTAGTATTCGGCCTCCCCGGACCTCGTGCTGACGGCTTCACCACTCACTTTTCCCGTGGCCGAGTCGACTGCCGCCGCATAACCGCCCGAACCAAGGTTATCGACATCCTCACCGTTCCCGAACCGGATCCTGGCAAATAGCACCTCCACGTTCTCACCATCCGTGTAAGTCACGACACGTACCGTATTCAGACATGATGGATTCACGGCCCGCAATGTCTCGTGGTTGACGAGCGTCCTCTCCACGATGTACTTACGGCCTCTCACCAACTTCTTTTCCAGCTTGTCATGAAGTGCATCGATGGTTAGGCCGCCAACCTCAAGGATGAACCCTCCAGTACCGCATTGACCGTCTTCAGGCTTGAAGAACCAGCTACTGACTCCTTGATCCAGCAACCGTTTAACTATTGAATCGTCAATATGGGGCCAGGCAACAATTCCTGCATCCTCTGCCATCAAATGGTCGAACTTTTCCCGAAATCGTTGCTTTGATGAAAAGGTCGGAATGATGCCCTTAGGAACGAAGCGTCTTTGCGCCATCCACATCGCCGTCGTCCCTGCCCACCCAGACCTTTCTTGCTTTCCCATCCCCGGGAAACGAAAATAAAAATATTCGGAAGGCGAAACCTTGTAATATAGAGTTGACATCATAAGATCGGCCAGCACGCTCACCCTGGAAGAGCCATTATTCCCTTTAGCATCATGAGCCAACCTCCATATTTCACGCCAATCGGTTTTGAGCAAACAATATCCCCACCCAATTATAGCCTTCATCGCCGCACCTCCAGACACGTAATGACGAAGCACTCAAGCCAGTTACCTGGCTTTATGCCTGATCCAGGTGAAAAGCAGTAGTAGCCTGGCTGTTCGGGACCGATCGATTCGGTGGTATCCGCGGTCTACTCGGGAACGAGGCGCTTCATACGGACGACTTGCGCCGCATTGGCCGTGCCGGCACACCCACCATGGTGGCACCATCCTCCACGTCGCGTACCACCGCGGCGTTCGCCCCTATCATCACGCCTTCGCCCAGACACATCCCCTGGCGAACGGCGGCGCCCACCCCCACCCAGGTGAAGCGCCCCACCGAGACACCGCCGGCAAGGTTGGCGCCGCATGCCACATGCACGCCGCACGCCAACCGGCAATCGTGGCCCACCGTGGCCGCGGTGTTGATGATGCACCCCCTGGCCACCAAGGCGTAGGCGTTGATCACGGCACCGGCTACCACCACGCAGCCGGGCGCCACGGTGGCGAAGGGACTGACGATGGCTCGGGGGTGGATCAGGGTCGCCAGGTTCCCGCCATGCTCCAGCAACGTCTCCAGCCGTTCGTCGCGGACGCGGTTATTGCCGATGGCGACCGTCACCCCGTCGAAGCCGGCCAGGTCGCGCAACAACGACTCGAAGGTTCCCGCCACCGGCCACTGCTCCACCATGTCGAGACCGGGATAGGCGTCGTCGTAGAAGCAGACCTCCTCCCAGCCACTCTGGAGGGCGATGTCGGCCACCACCTTACCGTGGCCACTCGCCCCCAGGATGGCCAGCCGCGCCGGGTTACTCATGGGAGCCGCCCCGGAAGCGCGGCATGGCGACGTCCCCGGCGTGGGCGATGCCCTCGCGCCGCAGGACCTTGCGCAGGGTCAGCACGAGAATGCGCAGGTCCAGCCACAGCGAGCGGTGATCCACGTACCACACGTCCAACTCGAACTTCTTCGACCAGGTGATGGCGTTGCGCCCGTTGACCTGGGCCCAGCCGGTCACCCCCGGCTTGACCTCGTGGCGCCGAGCCTGACGGGGGGTATAGAGCGACAGGTACTCCATCAGCAGCGGACGGGGACCCACCAGGCTCATGTCGCCCTTGAACACGTTCCACAACTCGGGAAGCTCGTCCAAGCTGGTGGCCCGCAGCCAATGGCCGAAGGGCGTCAGCCTCCGATGGTTGGGCAGGAGCTCACCGCTCGCATCGCGGACGTCGCGCATGCTGCGGAACTTCAGCATCTCAAAGGGACGCCCGTGCAGGCCAGGCCGGGTCTGGCGGAACAGTACCGGCGAGCCGAGTTGCCAGCGAACCAGCAGAGCTATCACCAGTTGTAACGGCAACAGCAGCAGCAGAACCACACCCGCCACCAGGAGGTCGAGCCCGCGCTTTGCACTCATCGTTTAATCTCTCGCAGCGTGAAAGCGATTACCAGATTGACGAACCGGCCACAGTAATCGTGGACTGAATCGCACCAGCGTTGTTGGAAAGTCGCTCGTTTTGTCTCAGGCATGTATTGCCATGCGCTGAAAAACAATGTTCCTCTCGACCAATTCATCATACTTTCCATGATCTATCACACGTCCGTTTTCCATGAGATAAATGCAATCACACTTCCTTACCGTTGCAAGGCGGTGAGCAATCATGATGATGGTCTTCTTGCCGGAAAAGTCATGTATAGCGTCCATCACCAGCTTTTCGGTGATGCCATCCAGGGCACTAGTAGCCTCATCAAGGATCAGGATCCCGGCGTCATCATATAGCGCCCGGGCGATCCCAATGCGCTGGCGCTGTCCTCCGGATAGCTGGATGCCACGCTCTCCGACACGCGTCTCCAGACCATCGGGAAGTTGACTTATTAGCTCATCTAGGCGAGCCATACTTGCGGCTCTCTGCACACGATCATCATCGGTCTGTTCATCCGGAAGCCCAAAGGCAATATTCTCCCGGATACTGGCATCAGCCAGAAAAATAGATTGAGAAACGAATCCCAAGCTGTTCTGCCATGCACGCTTCATCCCCTCATTGAATGGTTCACCATCTATCAGAAACTCACCACTATCGGGTTCTATCAGGGCCAACAGAATATCAATAGCAGTAGATTTACCTGACCCAGAGGCGCCTACCAGACCGATGACCTGATTGGCCGGCACTGTTAATGAGAGTTTATCCAATGCGGCCTCCTCCTTGCCAGGGTAGTGAAACACGACATTGCGCAGCTCGATCGCCTGATGAAATTGCACATACCCCGCCGCCGATGCAGGCAGTGGGTCCTGATACTCTGCGTGACGGCTGTCAAAAAGGTCCTCATGTATGCTGTCGAAAGCCGCCAAATTACCTCTGATGGTCGCAACACTAGTATAGATCTGTTGAAAGGCAGGCAACAGCTTAAGTCCCGAAAGAGCAAAAACGGACAGCACAGGAAGGATATCCCCCAAGTTACCTTGGTGTGCTGAAAGAAAATATAGAACTAGAAAAACAACCGAGCCGAAGGCGACAAGTTCCATGGCATAGCGAGGAACCTCCGATAGTGCCTTAGTCGTCCCTCTTGCTCGCCCGAAACGTCTGCTGCATTTTTCGAAACGCTGGTTGAATACCGGCTGGCGCCCCAGTAGCAGTGCGTCCTTGATTCCGCCGAAGCCTTCGGCCATCAGTTTGAACCGCTCACGCTGGGTACGAGAGATTGCCTTGCCATTGGACACCAGCTTCCGACGTACGGTGCGATACAAAACGAGATACACAAAGAGAAAGACGATGACCCCTGTTGATGCCACAACCGGATTGTAGACAAAGATGGCTATCGACATAAACAGGACCATCACGACCCTGGCATTCATCTTCATCAACGGTGCAATGATCTTGTCGGTAATCCGCTGACACTCCTGTGAAATCTTGTTCGTCAACTGTGCGCTGCTCCCTCCGGCATGGAACAACCAGGGCTGCTGCATGTAATGCCGATAGAGACGCGTACTGAGCTCGGCCCCTATCTGCTGGCCGTACATGGAGAGCCTCCACACAGTAAACATCGAGATACAGGAAGCGACGGTCAGCGCTGCGAGAACGGACACCCCCATCCAGAACAGGAAGTCAGCGGGGTCGCCGAAGCCGATCATTGAATAAAGACGTGCCACGGCACCATCGCCTTCGAGACGACTCATGTCACCGACCAGAGCCATAAAGGGACCGATGGCCACGACTCCAGCCACCTCAGCCAAGGCCATGAACACAACCAATAGCTGTAACCGGAGGAGTCGCTTGCGCTGTTCACCGGTAAGGAGTCCATAAAGAGCCTTTAGACTTGAGAACATTGTCTGACCGCCTTCATTTCGGATGTAGATATGTGCCTTCGACGCTTCAGTTCAAGAGTAGCTATAGCCATAGCTATAGCCATATCGGGTGACGGCCTTACGTTCGATCGCATTGAGAATCGCCCCCTTCACCGTGACCCCGGCCGTCTCCAGCCGCCTGACCGCCAGCTGCACCTCCCGCAGCGGGTTCACCTGGAAGCGCGCCACCAGCAGCGTGGTACCGCACTGCGCGCCGATCACCGCGGCATCCGTCACCGCCAGCACCGGCGGGGTGTCGACGATCACCAGGTCGTAACGCTCGCCCACCGCGTCGAGGAAATGGCTGAAGCCCGCGGTCATCAAGAGCTCCGACGGGTTGGGCGGCACCATGCCCCGGCCGACATAGTCGAGGCCGTCGATCCGACTGTGGCGGATCACCTCGTCGAGCCCCTGACGGCCACCCAGCAGTTCGGAGAGCCCGCCGTCGCTGCGCTCGCCGAAGGCATGGTGCAGGTGGCCCTTGCGCATGTCGGCATCCACCAGCAGCACCCGCTGCCCCGCCTGAGCGCAGATCGCGCCGAGGTTGACGGCGATGAAGCTCTTGCCGATGCCCGGGCCCGGGCCGGTGATCATCAGGCGGTTGTCACGCCCTTCCAGCATGGCGAAATGCAGACTGGTGCGCAGGCCGCGCAGCGCCTCGCTGGCCATATCGGTCGGCGCTCGCTCGGCCAGCACGTCGCTGACCACCTCGCGGGCCTGGCGCTCCCAGCGATGCTTGACCCGCCTCACCAGCTTCTTCTGCTCGTCGGAGAGCGGCACCGTGGCATAGACCGGCAGGCCGGCCTCCTCGAGCTGCTCGGGCACCTCCACCCCGCGGTTGAGCAACCCCCGCACCACCACGCCACTCATCGCCAGCATGCCGCCGAGCAGCGTGGCGAGCATCACGATCCGCGGCTTGCGGGGCTCGATCGGGGCGATGCCGACCTCCGCCTCATCGATGATGCGCACGTTGCCGATGGTGCCGGCACGCGCCACCTGCAGCTCCTGCATCCGGTTGAGCACGTTGACGTAGATGGCCTGGGTCACCTCCACGTCGCGCGTCCGCCGCACCACTTCCTGCTGCGCTTCAGGCAGGTCGTCGACCCGCGCATTGAGGGCGGCGCGCTCGGCCTCGAGATGGCGCTTCTGGCGCAGCAGCGACTGGTAGGCGGGGTGGTTGGGCGTGTAGCGCTGCGCCAGATCGGCCTCCCGGAACTCCAGTTCGTTGAGCTGGCTGTCGAGCGCGACGAACTGTTCGATGGCGGCCTGGGCCTCGGAGGTCAGGTCGACGCTGTGCTGGGCCGCGCGGTACTCGTTGAGGCTGTCCTCGGCCGCGCGGAGCTGCGTACGCAGCTCGGGGGCCTGCTCCTCGAGAAACGCCAGGCTTTGTTCGATCTCGGCCGACTGGCGCCGGACATTCTGGGTGAGGAAGGTCTCCGCCACGGCATCCAGCGAGCGCCGGATCTCGTCGCGATCGGGCCCGGTCAGGGTCAGGCGCAATATCCCGGTGCTCGTGCCACGCCCCACGCCCACTTCGGCCACGCTCAACCGGTCCCCCAGGTCGCGGATGGCCGAGGCACGCCTGTGCTTGACGAGGGTGAACTCGG